>JBDTLA010000087.1:0-11056 GCA_039935035.1 Rudaea sp.
GTCAAGAAGGACGCCATCAACAAACTGGTACCGAATCCGGGTGGTGGCTTCGTGCCGCAGCTGGACAAGCGCGAGATCAACACGTCCGTGTTGGTCGACAATGGTCAAACCGTCGTGCTTGGCGGCGTATACGAGTTCGACAAATCCACCGATATCACCAAGGTACCTTTCCTTGGCGATATCCCCGGACTTGGCGCCTTGTTCCGCGATACCAAAAAGAACAATCAGAAGGCGGAGTTGCTGATTTTCGTGACGCCGCGAATTCTCAACGAGAGCATGCAATGATTGATGGCAGTTTCGCATCTCGCGAAATTGTCACGACAATCGTTGCTGGAGACATGAATCCATGAAATCGCAAGCTTGGAGATTTGAAATGAAGGCCCTGTGCAAAACTTTCGTATTACTGCTTGCGAGCACGTTGTTGGCGAGTTGCGGTGGCGGTGGCGGCGGCAACAACTCGGCATTTGGCGGCGCACCGGTGTTGAGCGTGAAAATTGCACCGGCGGCTTCGTCGATCGATACCAATTCATTTACCACGCTTACCGTTACGGTGAAAAATCCGGATGGAACTCCCGCCCAGGATGGGGCAGGCGTCAACGCAACGTTGAGCCCTGCCACGATTGGTACGCTCAGCGGCGCTGCCGGAAGTTCCGGTACGACGGCGAGCAATGCACTCAGTGGAGGCATCGCCAGTTTCACATTCAACAGTTCCAATCAGGCAGGCGTGGCGCATATCATCGCGTCTGTAACAATCATTACGACAGGCAGCGTAAGTGGCACCGTGACCTACACGGGTTCGACCGATGTCACTGTAAAAGCAGGCAATACCCAAGACCCGCGCTTGCAACTCAGCGCGACTTCGACGACATTGCCGTTGAACCCTTACCCAAGCTCTAGCTATCCTTTCCCGGGCAACTACATCGGCTCACCCTACATTTCCGAAGTCACTATTACGTGGCGACACACCAATGGTCAACTGGTGTCTGGTACCTTGCCGGTAAATGTATCAATCGACCCGGTTACTGTCGCTGGCTTTTCGACGCTTGATGATCCAACGACACCGTGGACGGGGCTTACAAAGACTCCGCCGACTGCCGAAGGCAACGAATTCTTGACTATCCTCGGCAGTGGTCCGGTCAATGTTACCGGTGGCAACGGCGTGGTTTTCGTCCATTCATTCGACACCCCTGGGACGACAACACTTAGCGTTACCGCAGTCGACCCGGACAATGGCCAGACCATCAGTTCGCAGTTGACATTTACGGTTGCCGGCGTGGCTTCGAGTCTGCCCTCGTCGATCACAGCGATCGCCAATGGCAACGTATACATTTCTGGTTCTGGGGGCCCGCAAAGCACGCAAGTCCTGGCCAACGTCACCGATGGTAACGATGTCGCTGTGGCGGATCCGGCCGGCTTCGACAATGTGCAATTCGAAATCGTCGGCCCAGCCGGAAGCGACGCGCGATTGACGGGCGTTGATGCTTCTGGACACACCGTCACGGGGACCAAGATTTCTACCGTCACGCATAACGGCATCGCTGGGGTAACTTTCCAGGCTGGGACCAAACAAGGCCCCGTTCAGGTCAAGGCAACCGCTGATCGCGGCGACAACAACGTCGACAACCAAATTCAGGATCCGGTAAGTGCCACTGCGACCGTCGTGGTTTCCGACGGTAAGCTGTTCAGCATCAAGATCACCAATCCGGCGATCAACCCGAATCTGTTGCCGGTCGTCGACAACGGCAGTTCGTCGGGTACTTCAACTCCAACTCCGGTTTACACAGTTCCGGTCACCATTCTGGCCACGGATCGTCAGGGCAACCCGGTACTGCCTGGAACTCAGATCGGATTTGGTCTGATTGATGCACCAGTTTTCGGCTACCCCGAGCAGGGCAGTGGCACCTTCGAACTCTCCGGCAACGACGGCAATCCGCAGGAAGGCGGTAATTTGTTCACGGCTCCCAACGGTGCATTTCAAACTGCTGGTGCGGGCGCGGGTCCAGGTGATGCGCTGGTTCTATTCGGCAAAGAGACCTCGGGCGATGCCGACCTGGAAAGTGCACGCACCGTGCAACACATCAACAACCAGGGCAGCTTGAATGTCACACAGGCATTCAATTTGAATGACACCACCGGCGTCAGCGTCGATACCGGCAACAATATCCCCTATGTGATCGGGCGTGCGACGGCCGGCAACATCGACGCCAACGCGTTCACGGGAACCGATTCCAACGGCGCACCCAATGGCATTGCTGGCGTGGCACTGCGCTATCCGCAATCCCGTATTGGTCAGTCCGCTGTCATCTGGGCGCAGGGCACCGGTACGACCCAGGGAAATGGAATCGCCAAGACTGTTGCCGACGCAGTGCGCTTGCGCTATCTCGGTATTGGTCCGGCGAAATTGTTTGCTGAACCGGAAACCATCTTCGGCAACACGACTCAGACGGTTACCGTATGTCTGCAGGACGCAGTTGGTAGCCCAATCCCCGGTCAAACGATCAATTTCAGTTTCTCGAATCTGAATGGCGGGACCGGAACGGCTGACGGGAAACCTGCGGGTGCATTGGCTCACCCAACCGGCGCAGATGGTTGTTCGGTCACCTCAGTTGTGACTTCGGGAATTCAACCGGGAAGTGGCGCGCAGATCATCTTCACCATTTCTGGACTCAGTGCCACGGTAAATATCGATGTAGGCAACGCCGTGCTGACCGCAGTGCCAACGGCCATCAGCAGCCATGCAGGAACGACACCGATATCCTATGGGATCACCTTGTACTTGAAAGATGGTCTTGGCAACCCGGTGACTGGCGCCACAATCACTGGATCATGTACTGGCGGCGGTACAGCAACTTTGGACGCGCCGTCGTACGTTACAGGTGCGGGTGGCATAGCTGATGCCAGCGTGACGACATCCGGTTTCTGCGTGGCGACGCCTCCTGCTCCAAGCAGTGTCTGCACGTTCACCTACTCGCAAGGGACTGTCAACGCGACGGCAAACGTTACAATCAGCGGCGTCGCGGCATCGGCCTTCAGTCCGCCACTCATATGCAACTAAGTAGCGACGATTGAAAATGAAAACAGGGCCGCAGCAATGCGGCCCTTTTTTTTGCGACCAAGCCTGTTAGCATCGCAGTAACGCCTGCCATGGCGCCGGATTTGCGAAAATGGCTTCCGCGTATCGAATTGAACTGGAGCGCAACGAGGTTCTATTCCGTGAAGGCGATCCGCCGACAACGGCGTTTCTGATCGAGTCTGGAATCTTGTGCATCACCGCACAACGCGAAAGCGGTCCCATGCTGCTGGGCAATCTTGGCCCGGGCGCACTGGTCGGTGAAATGGCGGTTCTCGACGACTCACCGCGCAGCGCAACTGCCACGGCCGTGGATGCGTGCGTGCTCACGCCGATTGACCGAACCCAGTTTGCGGAACGCCTGGCTGCCGCCGACCCAGTTGTACGATCGCTGTTGCTGAGTCAGTTGTCACGCTATCGCAGGGCACTAGCTACGTTTACCGGCCACAGCAACGACCCAGAGTCAGGGCAAAGCGCCGAGTCCGCGTTCGCCCTGGACAAGATCAGGCTGGAGAGCCAGTTGCGCAATGCGCTCGAGCGGCACGAGCTCGAAATTTGCCTTCAACCAATCCAGGAAATTGCCACTCATCGCCTTGCCGGATTCGAGGCACTGACACGCTGGACGCATCCAGAACGCGGAATCGTTTCGCCGTCAAATTTCATCACCTTGGCCGAAGAAACTTCACTGATTGTGCCGGTTGGGGAATATGTTCTGCGTGAAGTCTGCGTGGCGTTGCAGCGTTTGGGGGAAGCCAGTGCCAATAGCAATTCATTTATTGCGTTGAACGTATCCGGGCGCCAGCTTGAAGACGCCGATTTTGTCGATCGCGTGCTTGCCCAGTTGAGCGCGCACGATATCGCACCGCAGCGGCTGAAACTTGAAATTACGGAGAGCCTGATTCTGGATTACGCCAAGGTAGCCGCATTGATTGATGCCAGCCACCGTGCTGGCATACTTGTCGCCCTGGACGATTTCGGCACTGGGTATTCGAATCTAGGACATCTGCACAAATTGCATTTCGATACCCTGAAACTCGATCAGGGATTTGTACGGCAACTCGATGATCCACGATGCCTGGCCATCGTGCGCGCAGTGGTGGGTATGGCAGAGGCAATCGGCTGCGATATGGTTGCGGAGGGCGTGGAAACGCCGGCCCAAATGACGCAGCTCAACGAACTGGGTTGCCAATATGCGCAAGGTTATCTGATCGGCAAACCCACGAGCGTCGACGAGATCTTGCGACCAATGCCAAGGTAATTCGTCTGCGTTGACCGTTCGAGCAAACGAAACCTTTCTCAAGAGTTGTGGTCGTAACAGCGCACAGATGCGACGCTCGTGCGATCATTACCTCCCAAAAACGAAGTTGATCATGGATATGCCAGATTCCCAAACCGGCGGCGCGCTTGCCGCTGCTTTCGCCTCGCTGCGCGCAGAACTTTCCAGCTGCATCATCGGTCAGTCTGCGCTGGTCGATCGATTGTTGATTGCGTTGCTGGCTGATGGCCATCTACTGGTTGAAGGCGCGCCCGGTCTGGCCAAGACAACGGCGATCAAAGAACTGGCCGCACGCATTGAAGCCGATTTCCATCGCGTGCAATTCACTCCAGACCTGCTCCCGGCCGATTTGACCGGAACGGAAATATTCCGCCCTCAGCAGGCGACCTTCGAATTTCAGCGTGGCCCGATTTTCCACAATCTCTTGCTTGCTGACGAGGTCAACCGCGCCCCGGCAAAAGTCCAGTCGGCGCTGCTCGAAGCGATGGGCGAGCGGCAGGTAACGGTTGGACGCACAACCTATCCGCTGCCGCCACTGTTCCTGGTCATGGCCACCCAGAATCCAATCGAGCAGGAAGGTACATATCCCTTGCCGGAAGCACAATTGGATCGGTTTCTGATGCATGTGCGCATCGGCTATCCCGACGGAGCAGCCGAGGCGGCGATTCTCAAACTCGCTCGTGGGCGCGCTCGTACGGCATTGCACGAGATGACAGCACCGCAGCGTTGTTTGAACCAAACCCAGATTTTTGCCGCACGTGAAGAAATATTGAATCTGCATCTGGCTCCTGCATTGGAAGAATATCTAGTGCAACTGACATTGGCGACTCGCACGCCCAAACTCTACGGCGACGATCTCGCACGCTGGATCAGCTACGGAGCAAGCCCGCGCGGAACCATCGCGCTGGATCGTTGCGCACGCGCCCACGCATGGTTGAACGGCCGCGATTTTGTCGCTCCAGAAGACGTCCACGCGATAGCGCCGGACGTATTGCGGCATCGTATTCTGCTGACATACGAAGCCGAGGCCGAAGGTGTGACTTCGGATACGATCATCGAGCGCCTGCTCGAACGTGTCGCGTTGCCTTGAGCCTGCGCGGGTAGCGCGACGCGCAAGCGCAAACTGTTTCCAAAAATATCGACTCCACATTCGCGTGCGCAATCCATTGCCGATACATGCCCTCATCATCGATCCCTCAACCCGCGACCGCTTCCGGCATTGATGTCGAACTTGCCGAGCTGATCGCCATGCGCCAGCGCGCAAGTCGCTTTGCACGTCCGCCGCAACGTGTTTCCGGCGGGCGCGCTGCGACGCATGAATCACGCTTCCGCGGTCGCGGCGTGGACTATGTGGAGTCGCGCAACTATCAACCCGGCGACGACATACGCCAGATGGACTGGCGTGTAACTGCACGCACTGGCCGCCCGCACACGAAGTTGTTCCAGGAGGAACGCGAGCAAAGCACATTTCTGCTGGTAGATTGCAATGCGTGCATGCGTTTTGGAACGCGCAAGCGATTCAAATCGGTACAAGCCGCGCGCACCGCGGCATTGATTGCATGGGCCGCGGTGCTCGGCGGCGATCGGGTGGGTGCGCTGGGATTCGGGCCAAACCTGAATGCCGAAGTCAAACCGGGCGGCGGTTCTCGCGGTGCCTTGCGCGTATTGCGTGCGCTGGCGCAGTGGGACGCGCTTTCGCGTGGCGATGCAGCTCCCGTGGCGCTATCACAAGCCTTGCAACGCGCGCATCGTTTGGCGCGCCCAGGCTGTCGTATCGTCTTGCTCACTGACGGGTTCAGTGCCGATGCCGAAGCGCAGGCGCCCTTGTCCATGCTGGCGGCACACTGCGAAGTGGTGACAATCCTGATCAGCGACCCGCTTGAGCAAGCCGCACCACCGCCGGCGCGCTACGCCATGCGCAGCGAATCGGGGCTGGTCACACTGGATTTTGCCGCTGCAAAAACGCGCAAGCAGTGGCTCGAGCTATTTGCGCGTCGACGCGAGCGAATGATTGACATGCTCAAACGCCGCGCGTTGCGCTGGACCCAACTTGAAACCCAGGAAGAACCCGACGCCGCCCTCGCACGCTTGCTCGGTTTGGGCGGCAAGGGTCGTTCGGCCAAGGCCAAGCCGGCATGAACCCGAATGGCGGCCCACAATTGCGTGACATACACCTTCCGCCCGACCCGGGATGGTGGCCGCCAGCGCCGGGCTGGTGGATCGCGGCCGCCATTCTTGTCATGTTCATTGCCTTTGCCATTCTCACGTTGCGCCGGGCTCGCAAGAAGCGTCGGCATCGTCGCGCGATACTTGCCGAGCTGGATCGTTGTATCGGCGATGCCCACGACGATCCGGCGGTGTTGGCGGCAGCCCTTTCACTATTCCTGCGGCGTATCGCACTCGCGCAACAACCGGCGGCGGTGGCCTGGCAGGGTGAACGCTGGCTGGAGTATCTTGACAAGCGTTCCGGTGGCGCGGAATTCCGGTCCGGAATCGGCCGGGTTCTGAACGAAGCGCCGTATCGCGCAAACGTCGACTACGATACTGCGGCGCTGATTGCATTGGTGCGGCGTTGGACGCATCGAACGTTGGATGCGGGGGTGGCGTGTGCTTGAATGGGCATGGCCATGGATGTTTCTCGCGCTGCCCATACCCTGGCTGATCGCGCGATTGTTGCCGGTTGCGCGTACCCCCGTGGGCGCGGCCTTGCGCCTGCCATTTGCGTTGACCGGGCTGGACGCCGCAGGTGGTGCGACACCGGTCCCGCGTTGGCGCAGCGCGCTGGCCTTGCTCGCATGGGCGTTGTTGATCACTGCGGTGGCGCGGCCACAATGGCTTGGCGATGCGCAAGCGTTGCCGCGTAGTGGGCGCGATCTGCTGCTCGCAGTCGATGCGTCTGGAAGTATGAGCACGCAGGACATGCAAATTGGCGGTAGCCCAGTCAGTCGCTACGCCGCGGTCAAGGCAATCGCCGGGGATTTCATCCAGCGACGGGTTGGCGATCGCATCGGGCTGATCGTATTTGGCTCGCAAGCCTACATGCTCACGCCGCTGACGTTCGATCATGCCACCGTGCTCAAGCAACTCGACAGTTCCGCAGTCGGATTGCCCGGCCGCGAAACGGCGATCGGCGATGCCGTCGGCTTGGCCGTCAAGCGTTTGCGTGATCGCCCGCAAAAAGAGCGTGTGTTGATTCTACTTACCGATGGCGTCAACAGTGCCGGCACTCTCGACCCGCACAAGGCAATCGATTTGGCGGTGGCCGAACATGTGAAAATCTATACTATCGGCATCGGCGCGGACTCCATGGAGATTGGAGGATTCTTCGGTAGCCAGATCGTCAATCCGTCGGCCCAACTCGATGCGCAGCTGCTGACGCAGATGGCAGAAAAGACCGGCGGCAAATTTTTCCGCGCACGCGATACGGCCGAGCTTGCCGGTATTTATCTTGATATCGACAAGCTCGAACCAACCGACTCGACACAGCCGCGCTACCGACCCGTCGACGAATTGTTCTTCTGGCCGCTATCGCTGGCCTTGTTCATCGCGCTGTGTGCAGCACTTTTGGCAACGCCGCTGCCGGGCCGGTTTGCAGCGAGAACATCAGCATGAATGGCATATTCGCAAACTTCCATTTTTTGCGCCCATGGTGGTTGCTGGTCGTGGCCGCGGTGCCGCTATTGTGGTTCACGCTCGCTCGCCGCGGCGCGGACGCGGGTACCTGGCGCGCGGCAGTTGACGCACACCTGTTGCCGCATCTGTTGGCCCCCGAAGACGACGCTGCGGGTGTGCGCTCGCCGCGCTGGATCATCGCCATCGGCTGGATATTGGCCTGTCTGTCGCTGGCCGGCCCAGCCTGGGAACGCCTGCCGCAACCGCTGTATCAGAATCGCGCCGCGCGCGTGATTGCACTGGACTTGAGTTCGAGCATGGCCGCCAACGACATCAAGCCAAGCCGCTTTGAACGCGCACGCTTCAAGATCGACGATATCCTCAAGCGCAGTCAGGACATGCAGACCGCGTTGATCGCCTACGCGGGCGATGCCTTTGTCGTCGCGCCGCTTACCGACGATGTCAACACGGTCAGCAACCTCGTCGATGCACTGGATCCAAGCGTCATGCCGGTTGACGGCAATGACACCGGGCAAGCGATTGACCTGGGCGTGAAACTCATCCATCAGGCCGGACTCGATGGCGGCCAGATCATTTTGCTCGCCGATTCGGCCAACAGCGATGGCGTGGCTGCGGCGCAGCGGGCACGCAGTCGCGGCGTGCACGTATCGGTTATCGGCGTCGGCAGTGCACAAGGCGCGCCGGTGGTGTTGCCGCAGGGCGGATTTTTAAAAAATGCGCAGGGTGACATCGAATTGCCCAAGCTCGACGCAACTGGATTGGCTGCGCTTGCGCATGCTGGTAGCGGCAGCTATGCCAGCGTCAGCAGCGACGACAACGATCTGGAAAGCGTGCTCGGAACTCTGCAATCCCGCGCGTCGACACATGCAGCAAAAACGAAACAGACCACTTCGCGCTTTCTCGATCGTGGACCGTGGCTTTTGCTTTTGCTTCTACCCCTGGCTGCATTCGGATTCCGTCGTGGTTGGCTGATGTTGTTGCCGCTGGTGCTGATTGTCCACGCCCAACCGGCCGCCGCATTTTCGTGGAGCGATTTGTGGCAACGTGCTGATCAACGTGCACGCGCAGCACTGGATGCCGGCGATGCGCACAAGGCGCAAGCCCTTGCGCAGGATCCGGATCTGCGTGGCGCGGCTGCCTATCGGGCGGGCGATTACCGCGCGGCGGCTGAGGACTTTGCGCGCCCCGACACGGCCAATGCGCAATACAACCGCGGCAACGCCTTGGCCAAACAGGGTCAATACGACAAGGCGGTTGCCGCCTATGACGAAGCATTGCAGCGCGATCACAACATGGCCGACGCCCTGGCGAACAAGAAAGCGATCGAAGATTGGCTTAAGCAACAAAAGAAGAATCAGCAACAGCAGGACAAGCAGAACAACCAGAACGGCAAGAAGAAAGACCAGCAAAGTAGCCAATCGCAATCGGGCGGCGCGGACAAGTCGGACGAAAATTCGCGGGCTCAAAAGCAATCTGGCAACCAGCAACAAGATCAGAAAAATCAGGATCAGCAAAAGCGCGACGGCGCTCAAAAAGATGATGAGCAGCACGATTCAAAATCCGCCAAGCCCGAAGAAAGTGCTGAAAAGCAAAGCCCGCAAGAGCAGGCCAAACAACGCCAGGCCGAGCAGCAAGCCAAACAGCAATTCAGCAAGAAAATGGATCAGGCCATCGAACAGGGCGACAAAGGCAAACCTCAGCCACCAAACCCGGTTCGGCTAGGCGCGCGCGAGTCCGATAAGCCGCCCGATGAAAAGCAGCAAGCCGTCGAACAATGGTTGCAGCGCGTTCCCGACGATCCGGGTGGCTTGCTGCGGCGCAAATTCCAACTCGAATATCAGCAGCGCCGGCATGGCGGCACGCTGCCCGGAGGCGATGGTCAATGACGATGCATGTGAAGAAATTCGCCGGCTTGTTCGCGCTGGCAGCGATGTGGTTTTGCGTCGCCGCGCACGCGGTAGAAGTGCGTGCCTGGCTGGATCGCAGCACCATGCAGATGGGTGAAACGGTCACGTTGAACGTACAGGTCAGCGGCGACACCAGCGCGACGAAGCCGGATTTCAGCGCGTTGACTTCCAACTTTGATCTACTTGGCTCGCAAGGCTCGACTTCGGTGAACATGGTCAATGGCCAGACTACGTCCAAAGTGCTTTGGGCCGTGGCCTTGCAACCCAAGCATCCCGGTGCGTTGACCATTCCGGCATTGAACGTCGCGGGACAAACCACGCAACCGATCAATTTGACCGTGCAACAGGCGGCGGCTGGAAATGGCGGCAAGGCCGGCGACGATGTCTTTATCGAAACGACGATCGAGCCGCATTCGCCATACGTGCAACAACAAGTGCGCCTGACCGTGAAATTGTATTACGCGGTGAACCTGATCGATGGCAATCTTGATGATCCCCAGGCCAAGGGCGTCGTCGTGCGCAAGCTTGGCCAGGACAGCAATTATCGCGCTCAGGTTGGGGGGCGCGAATACCGCGTCGTCGAACGTCATTATGCGTTGTTGCCGGAAAATAGCGGCAACGTGACCTTGCAGCCGATTGATTTTCGCGGTCATGCAATGGATTCCAACGACGCCAACAGCTTCTTCAGCCGCGGCCGTAGCGTTGCTGCGCGCTCCGACCCGATCGTACTCGATGTGCGTCCACGACCGGCGACTTCGGGTACCGATACTTGGTTGCCTGCACGCTCCGTCACGTTGACTACAGATGGAGTCGATGCGGGCACCAAAGCACGGGTCGGCGACCCGATCACGATCACCTTGCATCTCAAGGCGCAAGGCCTGGGTTTCGAGCAACTTCCGGATTTGAAGCTGCCATCAATCGAAGGCGCCGACATCTACCCCGACAAGCCCACGACACAGAACCGCGACGATGGTCATTGGCTGTACGGCGAGCGCGACCGCAAATTTGCAATCGTGCCGAATCGTGCGGGCACGTTAAGCTTGCCTGCAATCAGCGTAGCTTGGTGGGATACCGCGCACGATCAAGCACAAACCGCGCAAGTACCAGCCGTGACGATCGAGGTTGCTGCGGCTGCCGGATCGGCCATCACGCCAGCCCCGCCACCGATAA
>JBDTLA010000088.1:0-18927 GCA_039935035.1 Rudaea sp.
CGCGCGGCATCGAAGGTTTTCTCGTCGCCCAGGCCCACCACCAGTACGCGCGCTGCAGCAATGCCGGGCACGCCGAACAGCACGCGCGTGCTAGCGGCTTTGCCGGTGATATCGCTGCTTTCGAGCAGCCTCTTGATCACGCCATTGGATTTTTCGTCGACGCGCGCAGCCGCGGCGGTAAGCATGTGATTTTCGTATACGCCGACAACAATGCACGGTGACGCATTGGTTTCTGGCGATTGCTGGGTGATGCTGAACGATACGGTCATTGTCGGTTCCACGGCTATCGGAGAAAAAACGCTGGCGACGGAAGCGGGGAGTCCCGGCTACACTGGGCGTCGACACTTGAGGTGATCTGAACCCGGTATGAGTTCGAATTGCGAAACACGAAGTTTACTGGATTGGCGTTTCTAATGCTGCGAATCGTCGATCGTTACCTGGCGCGGGAGCTGTTGTTGAGTTTCATCGCGGCCGCACTCATCCTGCTGCTGGTCACGGTCGGGGCGACCGTAGCTGACCTGCTCGCCAAGATTGCGCGCGGTCGTGTTGCTGCGGACTTGCTGCTCTCGCTGATTGGACTTCGCACCGTGGACACGCTGACGTTGCTTATTCCGCTGGCCGCGTTTCTCGGTGTGCAGATGGCCTATGGCCGCTTGTATCGCGAAAGTGAAATGGCGGTTTTTTCCGCTTCGGGCTTGCCATTGACTGGACTGTTGCGGCCGCTGGCGCTGTTCGCCTTGCCGCTTGCGTTGGGAATGACGCTCATCTCGCTGTGGCTTGCGCCCGCCGCCGTGCGCCAGGCGCAGATGCTCCAGGAACAAGCCAGCCGTTCGCTGATCATTGCGGGCCTGGAACCGGGCCGCTTCGTCGACCTGCCCGGTAAGGACGGGGTGATGTACGTCGAATCGATGAGCGAGGACGGAACGCATTTCAAGAAACTGTTTCTGGAAAGCGAACGCCCCGACACGCAAGATGCCAGTACCAGTATCAACATCGTTACCGCAGCCGATGGCGAGCTGTATCACGAGGCCGATGGCCAACAACGTTTCCTCGGCCTTAATAATGGCTTTCGCGTCGAGGGCGTGCTTGGCCAGGACAACTATCGCCTGATGCGCTACAAGCGCAACGACATCAAGCTGCCGGATAACGACACCGACGCCACGCCCGATTCGGCCAAACGCAGCGCGCCAACGCTGCAGCTGCTTGGAAGTACCGACATCGTGCAGCGCACTGAATTGCAGTGGCGCCTGACCGCACCGGTATCGTTACTCGTACTCGTGCTTCTTGGGGTACCGTTGGCGCGGTCGAGTCCGCGCGAGCCGCGCTATGCGCGAATGTTGATCGCGTTGCTGGCTTGGTTCGTCTACTACAACTGTCTGGCAATCGTGCGCTCGTGGATTGGCCAGGGCAAGCTCGCGCCAGGCATTGGTTTCTGGATCGTGCAGATACCCACAGCACTGGTCGCCGTGTACCTGCTTTGGCGCAGTGAGCAGTTGCCGAAACCCAAACCGGCACGCAAAATCCTGCAAGCGAGGGCTGCCTGATGCACATGCCGGCGCTGAAAAAAGTCGACAAGCTGGTGGCGTTGTCGGTGCTTGGCGCAGTCGCGCTGACCTGGGGGTTCGTGGTCGGCTTCGATGCCTTTCGCGCCTTCGTCGGCGAGATCAACGACATTGGCACCGGGCACTACACCATGAGCAAGGCCGTCGCCTACACACTGCTGACGGTCCCGCGACGCGGTTATCAATTCTTCGGCTATGCGGCACTTATCGGCGGCTTGCTCGGCATGGGTGGGTTGGCGACGAGTGGCGAATTGACTGCCTTGCGTGCGGCCGGAATGTCGAAATTGCGCATTTGCGTTTCCGTCATCTTCACTCTGGCGGCACTCACGGCCATCGTGATGCTGATCGGCGAGACGATCGCGCCGAATGCTGAACGCAAGGCGGAAGCGCTGGCGTTGAGCGCCAAATCCAAGGATGTCGCTATCGGGCGTGGCGGCAGCCTGTGGGCGCGCGATGGCGACGATGTCATCAATGCAAAGCACGGGCACACGCGCAGCGGCAAACATGGTCGCGGGGTGGAATTGCAGGACGTACGCGTTTTTCAGTTCGCGCCAGACGGCCAATTGCGCGCACTTTCGGTGGCCAAGACTGCTACTCACGACAATGGCGAATGGAACCTGCACGACGTGCGTCGCACTGAATTCCGCGATGCCACGCAAGCGCAGAGCACGACAAGCGAACAAGCGCACTGGAAATCCAATCTCGATCCAACGGTCCTGGCTCTTTCGATGATCCATCCAGAATACCTGTCGATGCGCGATCTGAACCGCAACATCGGATACATGCGGCACAACCGCCAGGATGCCTCGACGTATCTGCGCGCGTACTGGACGCGGGTGTTCTATCCGCTCAACGTACTCGTGCTGGCGTTTTGTGCCGTGCCGTTCGCCTTCGGCACGTTGCGTACGGGAGGAATGGGCAAGCGCCTGTTCATCGGCATCATCATGGCGATCAGCTACTATTTTTTCCAAAGCGCCGTGGTCAGCATGGGCGTTGTATACAATTTCAACCTCGCTCTGGCCAATGCGCTTCCATCCCTGATGCTGGCGGCGATGGCATTTGTATACTTCAGGCGGTTTGGATAAGTGTGGGTAGGGCGGGAGCAGAGCAGCGAATCCCGCCTTCTATCAACCGCGGGTAACCGCGGGCTTTTCTGCTGTGGTGCGGCGGGATTCGCTGCGCTGCTCCCGCCTACGTCGTGATTTTTGTCATCACCGAATTCGACGCGATGTCGTGCCAGGTACGGTGTTTTTGGTCGATCAGGCTCCACCAAAATCCTGCGCCGACCAAGCCAAGTGAAACGATGCCCACGGCAAATCGCAATAGCGCGCGTGGCAACGCCAGGCGCTGGCCATCGTCTGCAACGATGCGCAGGCCCCAGGCGCGCATGCCGACGGTCTGGCCGCCTCGCGTCCACGACAATACGAAATAGCCGGCGGTCACAATCAAGATCAACGCGCGCGCGAGTGCCTGATGCTGCGGGTTGCGTGCATCAAAATCGCCACCGGTGAATGCGAGAGTGAGGACGCCGGCGACGAACCACAGGCCGAGCAGCGGCAACAGGTCGTAAAGCAGGGCAAACAAGCGGCGGCCCAAGGGTGCTGGTGTGATGGCGATCGGCGTTGTTGAACTCATGGAGGCCTCGCAATGGGTCGTGCAAGTGTACTGCGTCAACATCATCACGCTGCCAAAGTCGGGTGTGCTCTTGGTCTGCGCGTTATGCTTGGGGCTGGAAGTCCGGCGTGAGAGTAATGGAGAAAGCGAAAAACCCGAAGCCTGTGATCGGCCAGGCAGACCGCGATGCGATCAGTGCGTTCGTCGAACGCATCTGGTCCGAGCAGGGCCTGGCCGACAATACGCTGGACAGCTATCGTCGCGATCTGGAAGGGTTGGCGCGTTGGCTGGACGCGCGCGGCGAAAATCTGGATGGCTGCACGCGCGAATCGTTGTATCGATACCTGGCACAGCGTTCGGCGCACGGTGGCACGCGCGGCAGTGGTTACAGCGCGCGCTCGAATGCGCGGTTATTGTCCACATTGCGGCATTTTTATCGTTTGCGTTTGCGCCAGGGCGCTATTGCGCAAGATCCGACCTTGCTGCTGGATGCTCCTAAATTACCCAAACCTCTGCCGAAGGCCTTGTCCGAAGCGCAAGTCGACGCGCTGATCCAGGCGCCGCAGGTGGATACGCCGCTGGGTTTGCGCGACCGGGCGATGTTCGAGCTGATCTACGCGACCGGTTTGCGCGTGAGCGAGCTGGTCGGCCTGCGCACCGAACAGGTCAACCTTCGCCAGGGCGTGCTGCGCGTGACCGGCAAGGGCGGCAAGGAACGCCTCGTGCCGCTCGGCGAGCAGGCGCAGGACTGGCTCGAACGCTACTACGCGACGGCGCGCCCGGTGCTGCTGCGCGGACATGCCGTTGATGCCATTTTCGTCACCAACCGACGCACGGGAATGACGCGTCAGATGTTTTGGGTGACAGTCAAGCGCCATGCATTGACGGCGGGTATCGATGCAAGACGCATATCGCCGCATGTGCTGCGCCATTGCTTTGCCACGCATCTGCTCAACCACGGCGCCGACCTGCGCGCATTGCAAATGCTGCTCGGCCACAGTTCCTTGTCGACCACCCAGATTTACACTCTGGTCGCGCGCGAAGGCTTGAAGCGGCTGCATGAGAAGCATCATCCGCGGGGGTGAGGCGGGCTCGGGCTGGAAATCGGGGCGCGCGATTCGTAAGGTCAAAAATTCGTCATTCCGGGGCCGCGAAGCGGAACCCGGAAACGCCACACAACAGCCGAAGTCAGGTTATCCAGTACCGTTGTCTTGCGCGCGCTGGTCTGGCGAAGCGCCAAGACAGTGGATTCCCGCCTGCGCGAAAATGGCGAGTTGTAGGCTTTGATTCCAGCATTCCCACTCACCTACCGCCCCCACCTTCCCATTACCGTTGTTCCTTCGCCACCTATCCCCATCTTCCACAGCATGAGACAATGCAATATCGCGCGTACTTTCCCGGTCTTGAGTGCGCTGCACTATTCGGCGTTTCGCCATTGAGGTTCACGATGTACAGAATTTTGGTTCTTGCCATTGCACTGGGTTGCGCGTTTTCCGTGCGCGCAGCGGACCCCGCGACCAAGGTCGTTACCGATGCGCTGCACAAAGTAGCGCCAACGGCAAAAATTTCGGCGGTGACGAAATCGTCGCTGCCCGGCTTCTATTCGGTCGTGGCCGATGGGCACGTGATCTTCATCAGCGAAGACGGCAAGTATCTCGTCGAAGGTCATGTCTACAACATCAACACGCACAGCGACCTGGCCGACGAAGGCATGGCCGGCAGCCGCCGTGAGGGCCTTGCGAAGATTCCTGCGGAAAAACGCCTGAGCTTCGCGCCGCCGCATCCGAAATATCGCGTCACCGTGTTCACCGATGTCGATTGTCCGTATTGTCGCGAGTTCCACAAGCAGATCGCCGAGTACAACAAGCTCGGCATCGCTGTGGACTACGTGTTGTTCCCGCTGTCCATCCATCCCGGCGCCGACAAATTGGCCGAGACGGTGTGGTGCTCGAAGGATCGCCACACGGCCTACAACGTCGTCATGGACGGCAAGACCCTGGAACCGAAAACCTGCGCCAATCCGATCGCGGAACTCACCAAGATTGCGACCCAGATGGGTATCAACGGCACGCCTACAATCCTCGCCGACGACGGCACCCAACTCGGCGGTTATGTGACGCCGCAACAGCTGGCGCAGCGGCTGGCCGCCATGGCGGTGGACCGCAACAAGGTTGCAGCCTCGAACTGAACCAATCGTCGCGCGATGGGTCTGAACCTGTCGCTCCGCTCCGTTAGCTACTGGAATGACATCATGTTGAAAAAAATTCTTGCTGCGATTGCCTTGGTGGCTGTCGTAACCGGCGCCCATGCCGCCGACAATGCCGAAAAGACTGTGCGTGCAGCAATCCATTCGCTGTTGCCGCTGGCAGTGATTGACACGGTGGTCAAGTCCGACCTGCCCGGATTCTATGAAGTGATCGTCAGCGGGCAGATCGTTTACGTGACGGCCGACGGAAAGTACCTGCTACAGGGAAATCTGTACAACGTCCCGGCAAAAAAGGATTTGACCGAGGCGCGCATCGCCGCAATTCGCGAACAGGCGGTCAAGGCATTGCCGGCTTCCAATCAGATCATGTTTGCGGCCAAGAATCCCAAGCACACCGTCACCGTGTTTACGGATCTGGATTGCCCGTATTGCCGCGCATTCAACAAAAACGTCCCGGCGTTCAACAATGTCGGCATCAGCGTCAACTACGTGATGTTTCCGCTTGATATTCATCCGGGTGCAGAAAAGGCGGCGGTCGCGATCTGGTGTTCCGAGGATCGCAAGGCGGCGTTGAATTCCGCCATGGATGGCAAGGATCCGGGTAACGCAACCTGCAAGAATCCCGTGGCGGAAACCAAAGCCCTCGGCGTGAGCCTGGGCATCGGCGCAACCCCCACGGTACTCGCAGAGGACGGCACCTCGGTGAATCTGGACAAGGCGCAATCGCCGCAAGCGTTCTTGGCTGAGTTGGACCGCCTGGCAGCATCGAAAAGCAAGTCGGACAAGCTCGCGGGACGCTGAGTACCGGTCGCATGCCGCGACCGCTTCGGCTAAAATGCGCGTTGTCCTCCAACGCGCCACGCCATGATCGTCCTCGATGGGCTTCCGGCCCTCTCCGCGTTTCGCCTGGAGCGGCTCAACCGCGAACTGAATGCAGTCCTTCCAGACGTTTGTGTTGCGTACGCATGGAATGTCTATTTCGTTGTCGCTGATGAATCCGGTGCGTCGATCGACGAGGCCCGCTTGTGCGAAGTTCTGCGCGCCGAGCCCGGCTCGTCGAAACCCGCCACGCTGTGGGTGGCGCCGCGCCTGGGTACAATCTCGCCGTGGTCTTCCAAGGCAACCGATATATTGCGTGGTTGCGGCTTTGGACTGCGTTGTGTTGAACGCGCCACCGCGCTGATTCTGCAAGGCGCGCCCGAGGCGGGAAGTTCCGACTGGGACAAACTGACCGCGGTCCTGCACGATCCGATGACACAATCAGTATTGACGGACTTGCAGCAGGCCGGGGCCTTGTTCGCGGCCGGCGAACCGGCCGCCCTGCAACGCATCGCGCTGGGCGAGGATGCGATTGCCGCGCTCGGCGAAGCCAATCGTCGTCTGGGACTGGCGTTGTCACCTGACGAGATCGAATTCCTGGCGAGAAGTTACGCACAACTCGGTCGCGATCCCAGCGACGCCGAATTGATGATGTTCGCCCAGGCCAATTCCGAACATTGCCGGCACAAGGTATTCAACGCGCATTGGACCATCGACGGACAGGCCCAGGATGAAACCCTGTTCGGCATGATCAAGCACACGCATGCGGTGTCGCCGAACCATACGTTGTCGGCGTACAGTGACAATGCCGCAGTGATCCAGGGCAGCACCGGCAAGCGTTTCTTCGCCGATGCGCGAAGTGGAAAATTCGGCATTGTGGAAGAATCCATCGATTTTGCGATCAAGGTCGAGACGCATAACCATCCTACGGCCATCGCGCCGTTTCCGGGTGCTGCCACGGGTGCCGGTGGCGAGATTCGCGACGAAGGCGCATGTGGTCGAGGCGGTAAGCCGAAAGCCGGACTGACCGGTTTCGTCACCTCGTATTTGCGCATTCCCGAACTACCGCAAGCGTGGGAAAAGCCGCGTCCCCTGCCGCCGCGCGTGGCCACAGCGTTTGAGATCATGCGTGATGGCCCGATTGGTGCGGCGGCGTTCAACAACGAATTTGGGCGTCCGTGCCTGGGCGGTTTTTTCCGCACTTTCGAGGCGGAGACCAGCGATGCGAACCTGCGTTTCGGATTCGACAAGCCGATCATGATTGCCGGAGGCCTGGCCAGCATTCGCCCCGGCCACGTGCACAAGCAGCAATTGCAGGCGGGCGACGCGGTCATCGTGCTGGGTGGCCCGGCGATGCTGATTGGCCTGGGCGGCAGCGCGGCCTCGTCGGTTGCCGGTGGCGAAAGCTCAGCGGATCGCGACTTCGCCTCAGTGCAGCGCGATAACGCCGAAATGCAACGGCGCTGCCAGGAAGTTATCGACAGTTGTTGCGCACAAGGCGAGGCCAATCCCATCGTCAGCATCCACGACGTCGGTGCGGGTGGTTTGTCCAACGCAATTCCCGAAATCCTGCACGACAGCGATGTTGGCGGCATCATTCAATTGCGCAATATTCCTTCCGCCGACCCACAACTGTCACCGATGCAGATCTGGTGTAACGAGGCGCAGGAACGTTACGTGGTCGGCCTGCGTGTTGAGGATGTTGCCCGCTTCAGTGCGATCTGTGAGCGTGAACGCTGCCCCTTTTCCGTAGTCGGTGAAGTCACCAGCGAGCAAAAGCTTTTGCTCTGCGATTCCCGATTCCCGATTCCCGATTCCCGGCAATTGCCAATCGACCTCCCGATGGCTGTGCTGTTCGGCAACACGCCGAAGATGCAGCGTGATACCCAACGCAAGGCGCAACGGTTGGACATCGTGCCGGATCTGGACGGCATCGTGCTGGAGAAGGCGATCGATCGCGTCTTGCGTTTGCCGGCGGTGGCGAGCAAATCGTTTCTTATCACCATCGGCGACCGCAGCGTCGGCGGCTTGTGCTCGCGCGATCCGATGGTCGGCCCCTGGCAGGTGCCGGTCGCCGATTGCGCCGTGACACTGGCTGATTTCGACGGGTTTGCCGGTGAGGCGATGGCCATGGGCGAGCGTATTCCGGCAGCGCGGTTGTCGGCAGTAGCCTCGGCGCGGATGGCTGTCGCGGAGGCGATTACCAACATCGCCGCTGCCCCCATTGCCGAGATCGGCGAGATTCGCTTGTCGGCCAACTGGATGGCGGCGACGGGCTTTCCTGGGCAAGATGTGCTGCTTTTCGACGCCGTCCGCGCGGTGGCGAAAGATCTTTGTCCACAATTGGATATTTCCATTCCGGTCGGCAAGGATTCGCTATCCATGCGTACCGTCTGGCAACAGGGTGGCAGCCAGCAAAAGACGGTGTCGCCCCTGTCCCTGGTCGTCAGCGCATTCGCCCGAGTCGGCGACGTACGGCGTACGCTGACGCCTCAATTGCGCACGGACTGCGGCGATACCGAATTGTGGCTGATCGATTTGGGTGCGGGCAAGAATCGCCTCGGTGGTTCGGCGCTCGCGCAAGCATGGAATCGCACCGGCGGATTACCGGCCGACCTGGATGATGCCGATCGGCTCAAGCGTTTCTTCGCCGCAATCCAGACCGCAAACGCGCGTGATCTATTGCTGGCTTATCACGATCGCGCCGATGGCGGCGCGATCGTGAGCCTGATCGAAATGGCGTTCGCCGGACACTGCGGCGTCGACGTGGAATTGACCGGCTGGGCCGAAAACACGTTGTCGGCGCTGTTTTCTGAGGAACTTGGCGCGATTGTGCAGATTCGCGCAACCGATCGCGACACGTTGCGCGCGTTGCTGGCCGGGTACGGGCTCGATGATATCGCGCATTTCGTCGGCAATCCAAATGCGCGCATGCGCCTCAAACTGTGGTTGAACAACGAATCGATGGCGCGCTGGCCGTGGCAGGATTTGATGGCGGCCTGGTCGCAAACCAGTCATGCGATGCAATCGCGTCGCGACAATCCGGAAAGCGCCAAGACTGAACTCGAATGGCGATGCAACATTGACGACTTGGGTATTGCGCCGGAACTTGAATTCGATCCGGCCGAGGATGTCGCCGCGCCGTTCATCGCGACTGGCGCGCGCCCGAAGGTGGCGATTCTGCGCGAGCAAGGGGTCAACGGACAGGTCGAGATGGCGGCTGCTTTCACGCGTGCCGGATTCGACGCGCACGACGTGCACATGACCGACCTGCAAAGTGGGCGCGTGCGCCTGGATTCGTTTCATGGGCTCGCAGCCTGCGGCGGATTTTCCTATGGCGATGTGCTCGGCGCAGGGCGTGGCTGGGCGACGTCGATCCTGTTCAACCCGAATTTGCGCGACCAGTTTTCCGCGTTTTTCGAGGACTCGACAAAGTTTGTGCTCGGTGTGTGCAATGGCTGCCAGATGCTCAGCGGGCTCAAGCAAATTATCCCCGGCGCGCAGCGTTGGCCCGCGTTCGAACGCAATACGTCCGAACAGTACGAGGCGCGGCTGGTCATGGTAGAAGTGCTCGAATCCAAATCGATCTTTTTTGCCGGCATGGCCGGATCGCGCATTCCGGTTGTGGTCGCGCACGGAGAAGGACGCGCCGAGTTTGCCAAATCCTGGGATACGCGTCGCGTTGGCGCGTGCCTGCGTTTCGTCGACAACAAGGGCAAGGTGGCGCGGAATTTTCCGTTGAATCCAAACGGTTCGACCAAGGCCATCACCGGCGTAAGCGCTGCCGATGGCCGCGTCACCGCGTTGATGCCGCATCCGGAACGCGTGTTCCGCACCGTGCAAATGTCCTGGGCACCACGTGAGTGGGGCGAAGATTCGCCGTGGATGCGCATGTTCCGCAATGCGCGTGCATGGGTGGGTTGATGGGATTGAGTCCGCTTAAACGCTTCATGCTTGGCGCGCTTTTGTGGCTGCCGCTGGCGTTTTTTGTGTGGTTCTGGTTTGCCGCAGCGTTTTCCTGGCCAGTAATCCAGATGACGAAACTGGTCCTGCTCAAGGCCTGGCCGAGCTTGTTCAGCGCCGTGAGTCAGGGCGCTGATCTGCTCGATGCGCAGGGCCGCATTCTTGGGCACCCGGGTTATCTGATGCAGCTGACCAGCGGCGTGTTGGTCAATGCAGCGGCACCGGGCACACCGGCGCGATTCGGATTTCTCGAGCCAGTCGTCAATCCGATGATCTATGGTTACGCGCTGCCGTTGTTTGCCGGGCTGGTGCTGGCAACGCCGCTCTCGCGGACTCAACGGGTTGCGCAAATTGCCGGCGGTGCTGTCATCATCTGGCTGGCGCAGACGTTTGGCGTGGTCGCGCAAAGCCTGAAGAGTGTTTGCCTGGATGCCGGCCCGGCCGGTGTTGAGGCCGCGCATCGGGCCGGATTGTCGCTGGATTTGATCGCGCTGGCGTACCAGTTCGGCTATTTGATTTTGCCGGCATTGGTGCCGGCCGTGCTGTGGATTGTGTGCAATCGGCCGTTCATCGAGACTTTGATAATGCGCGACCATGTGGAACCGACGCCGCCGGACGCGGTCGAACCGGCACACTCTGGGGGAGATTGAAACGATGTCGGCGCTGATAAACGCTGAAAATCCGGTGCTTGCGCGGCTGCCGGCACTGCCCGAATCGCGGGAAGTGCTCGACGAGCGCATCTGCGAGTATCTGGTTGCGCGCGGCCGCCTGAAAGAGGCTGATCTGGCGCGCGCGCGGCGCCTGCTCGAGGAAAATGGCGAAGGCCACATGGTGCCGCTGCTGACGCGTCTGGGCCTGGTGTCCGAGCGCGAAATGGGCGATGCACTGTCCGAAGTGCTGAAGGTACCGCTGGTTGCCGCCAAGGATTGCCCGGAATCGCCGCCACCGAACGTGCAATTGTCGGTGCGCTTCCTGAAGCAGTACCACGTCGTACCGATCGATGAGAACGAGACTGTGGTCAGCCTGCTGATGGCCGACCCGGCCGACGTCTATCCCTTGCAGGCGGTCACGTTGGCTACGGGTAAACAGGTCGATGTGAAAGTCGGGTTTCCGTCTGAAATCGATGACCTGATCGAACGCTATTACGGTTCCGGGCGTTCGGCGATGGGCACCATCGTCGAGAATCTCTCCGACGAGAATTCGCGCAGCGAAGACGACATCGAACACCTGCGCGATCTGGCGTCCGAAGCGCCGGTGATTCGCCTGGTCAACCTGGTCATCCAGCGCGCCGTTGAACAGCGTGCATCGGATATCCACATCGAGCCGTTCGAGAACCGGCTGAAAGTGCGCTATCGCGTCGATGGTGTGCTGGCTGAAGTCGAATCGCCGCCGGCCGCATCGACTGCAGCGGTGATTTCGCGCGTGAAGATCATGGCGAAGTTGAATATCGCCGAACGCCGCCTGCCGCAGGACGGACGCATCATGCTGCGCGTGCAGGGCAAGGAGCTGGACTTGCGTGTATCCACCGTGCCGACCAGTTTCGGCGAATCGGTGGTGATGCGTATTCTGGATCGCGAATCGATCGTGTTCGATTTCCACAAACTGGGATTCACCGACGAATTCCTGCCGCAGTTCATGAAAGTGCTGGAGTTGCCACACGGCATCCTGCTCGTGACCGGACCGACCGGATCGGGCAAGACCACCACGTTGTACACGGCGCTTTCGCAGTTGAATACGCCGGACGTGAAGATCATCACGGTAGAAGACCCGGTCGAATACCAGATCGAAGGCATTAACCAGATTCAGGCCAAGCCATCGATCGGACTGGATTTCAGTCACGCCCTGCGCTCCATTGTGCGCCAGGATCCGGACATCATCATGATTGGCGAAATGCGCGATCTGGAAACCGCCAAGATTGCGATTCAGTCGGCACTGACGGGACACCTGGTGCTGTCGACGCTGCATACCAATAACGCCGCGGGCGGCATCACGCGCATGTTGGATATGGGCGTGGAGGATTACCTGCTCACGTCTACCGTCAACGGCATCCTCGCCCAGCGCCTGGTTCGACGTTTGGAGTCGACCCATGCGCAACGCTACGAAGCGTCGCCGGAGGTCGTCAAGGAATTTGACCTGCGCCGCTATCGCCCGGGAGGCAAAGTGGAATTGTATAAACCCATGCCGTCGACGATCACCACGACCGGTTATCACGGGCGGACCACGATCATGGAATTCCTGGTCATGTCAGAACCGTTGCGCCGCTTGGTGATGCAGCGTGCCGACATGGGCAAGATCGAAGCGCTGGCGCGCAGCGAAGGCATGCGCACCATGTACGAAGACGGCCTGGTCAAATCCCTGGATGGCGTCACCACCCTCGAGGAAGTGCTGCGCGTGACGCAGGAGGCGTGATGATGATGGGACTCGGGACTCGGGACTTGGGACTCGCGCGAGTGTGGCGCGATTGCGCGGCCTGCGTTTTCATGTCGCTTGGATGCGGCAGCGGTGTTCATCGATACCCGTCGTCGTTTGAGTCCCGAGTCCCGAGTTCCGAGTCCCGCTAATGGCGCTTTACTACTTCAAATCCGTCAGCCCCGCCGGTGAGATTCTCGAAGGCCAGATGGACGTCGCGTCCAACGACGAAGTCATCGCCAAGATCCAGGATGCCGGCAATATTCCGCTGGACGTGCGTGAAGCCGGCGACGCGACCGTGGCAAGCGGATTAGGCAGCTTGTTCAAGCGCTCGCCGATGAATGCGGCGGCCGTATTGCAATTCACCCAGCAGTTGTCGACCCTGCTCGGAGCCGGGCAGCCGCTGGATCGCGCGCTGCAGATCCTGCTGGAGCTGCCGGAAAGCGAAAAAGCCCGGCGCATCGTCGAACGCATCCGCGATCACGTGCGCGGCGGCGCGCCGCTGTCCGATGGCCTGGAGGCCGAACCGGGCGTGTTTTCGCGCCTGTACGTGAACATGGTGCGGGCTGGAGAGATGGGCGGTTCGATGGATACGACATTGGCGCGCCTGGCCGATTATCTGGAGCGCTCCAAGGCATTGAAGGAAAGCGTCATCAACGCGATGATCTACCCGGCCATCCTCGTCGTGATGGTGTTTGCCGCGTTGTTCGTGCTGCTGGTATTCGTGGTGCCACAGTTCGCGCCAATGTTCAAGGACATGGGTGTGGAATTGCCGATGATCACCAAGGTTGTGCTGTTCGTCGGCACCACGTTGCGCGATTGGTGGTGGGCAATCATCGGCATCATTCTGGTCGCTGTGGTGCTGTTCCGGCGCAAACTGGCCGAGCCAGTGTTTCGACTCGCCTTCGATGCGCGTGTGTTGAAGTCGCGCGTGTTCGGAGCGCTGATCGGCAAACTCGAAACCGCGCGTCTTGCACGTACCCTGGGAACTTTGCTCAAGAATGGCGTTCCCTTATTGACGGCTTTGGGCATCGTGCGCAATGTGCTCGGTAACAGCGCTTTAACCGAAGCGGTGGACAATGCCACCGAAGAAGTGAAGACCGGCGGCGGTCTGGCATTTGCGCTTGGGCACAGCAAACGCTTTCCCAAACTTGCCATCCAGATGATCGGCGTGGGCGAGGAGTCCGGGTCGCTCGACGACATGCTGCTGAAAGTGGCCAATACCTTCGATCTGGACGCGAAGAATACGGTTGATCGCCTGCTCGCAGCCTTGGTGCCCGTAATGACCGTGGTGATGACCGGCGTAGTCGCGGTCATCATGATGGCAATCCTGCTGCCAATCTTGAACATCACCAGTTCCATACAGTGAGACGATTATGAAAATGGTTAAAACGCAACATCATGCCGCGCGATTGTTCGCAACCGGTACAGTACCCACACGTGTGGCTGGTTTTACCTTGATCGAAATGATTGCCGTGCTCGTGTTGATCGGCATCGTCATGACCATCGTCGGCGGCAAAGTGATGCAGAATTTCCAGAACGGCGAATACAAGGCGGGTGTTGCCGGCGTGCATTCGGTCGAAATGAAGGTGCAGGCCTACATGCTCGATAACGGCTCGGCACCGCAAAGCCTCAACGACCTCGTTACTCGTCCTGGGACGGCGAGCAATTGGAATGGCCCGTATGCAAAGGAATCGGATTTGAAAGATCCGTTCCAACATCCGTATCAATACAAGGTTCCTGGCGAGCATGGCGACTTCGATATTGTTTTCCTCGGCAAGGATGGCCAGCCCGGTGGCGATGGCCTGAACAAGGATTACGGAAACTGGCAGTGATGAAGAGCCGGGAATCGGGAATCGGGAATTGGGAATAGAACCAGTCAACGCAGGCGCGCTAGCCGTGACAGATGCTGTTGCTGGTCGGTCGGCGCGCTCATGTTCTAACCATTCTCCATTTTCCATTCCGTATTCCCGAGCCCGCGTGAGCGCGGGCTTCACCCTGATCGAACTGGTCGCGGTAATCGTGTTGATCGGCATCGCGTTGAGCGTGGTGTCGTTGTCGTTTTCCAAGAGCATGAGCAACGCCCGCGTGCAGGCGGCCAGTCGCGATCTGGTTGCCGCGTTGCGCTACACGCGTGGTCAGGCCATCGTGAAAGGCAAGCAGGCGGCGCTGGATCTGGACATGCAGAACAATACCTATCAGGCGCCCGGGAAATCCTTGGTGAAGTTGCCCAAGGAAATGCACATGACGCTGCTCACCGCCGAAACCGAGCAGACCGGCGCGACATCCGGGCGCATCCGTTTTTTTCCCGATGGCGCCTCGACCGGAGGACACATTTCCGTTTTCATGGGTAACCGTGAATGGCGGATCAATGTGAGCTGGCTGACCGGCCGGGTCGAGCGTACGGAAGTCGCCGCGCGCTGATCGCGCTGCGGGTGTCGCCATGTCGAAATATCGCCAATTCCCGGCCTTGCCGGCATCGCGCCAACAAGGATTCACACTTATCGAGCTGATCGCCGCGTTCGTGATTTTCGCGCTGGGCTTCGGCATCCTGCTGCAAATCCTGAGCACTTGCCTGCACACCACCGCCAGCGCCGCCGATTACACGCGGGCTGCGCTCTGGGCGCAATCGTTGATGGATGTCCAAGGCATTGGAGAGCCATTGCGCGAAGGCAACGACAGTGGTCGCTTCGACGCCAAGTTCGGTTGGACATTGCACATTGCAAAAGTCGATCCGCCGCCAGTACAGCAGACCACAGCGCCGATTGCCGGAAATACTGCCGGTCAGGCACCAGTGGTCACCCAGGTTGCCAACAACATGGACCTGTTCGACATTGCGCTGGATGTGAGTTGGGGAAGTTATTACCTGACTCACCACGCGCGCTTCGAGACATTGCGCGCGCAATCGCCCGATGCGGGCAACCAGCCAGGCAATAATTTCGTGCCGGGCGGCGTCGGCGGACGCATCCCCGAAGGGCAGCAATGAGTACGCCAATGCGGTTATCCGGCCCGGCGCCGATGCATGGTCGCGGCTTTACCCTGCTTGAAGTGCTGATGGCGATCATCCTGCTGGGCTTGTTGATTGCTGGTGCTTATGGCGGCATCCACGCGGCGGTCAAGGCGATGCGCGCCGGCGAGGCATCGATTGATCGCACTGACAGCCTGCGCACGGCGCAGGAATTTTTGCGTCGCCAGATCGAGCACATCTTGCCGTTGGCCATTTCGCGCGACCAGAACACCGGCCAAACCACGGTATTCGAAGGCGACACAAAATCCATGCGCTTCGTGGCTTTGATGCCCGGATATTTGTCGCGCGGCGGGGCGTATGTGCAAACTCTGGAACTCGCGCCAGGCAAGGACGGTCTGCAATTGCAGTTCACCGACACGATGCTCAATGGCTACGATGCGAAAAGCGCTAAATCCAGCGATACCGAACCTGTCGTATTGCTCGATCACATCCGCGAAGGCCGCTTCGAATTCCGCAGTCTCGACGATCAGGGGCAGCTTACCGACTGGAGCAGTGCGTGGCCCGATTCTTCGATTACGCCGTTGATGGTGCGCATCGAATTGACCATGCAGTCCGGTGCTCAGGCAGCGTGGCCAACTTTGGATGTTCCGCTGCTGCTCAACGCAGGCGCGATCCGTCCCAACGTCCGGCCGACCCTGATCCGGGCGAACGGTGGCGGGCGTTGATGTGTAACCACAGACCAACCCGCCAACGCGGCGTGGCCTTGATCCTGGTCATTTGGGTGATTGCCTTGATGGGCGTGCTGCTCGGCAGTTTTGCGCTGATCGCGCGCACGGAAAACCTCGAATCGCGACATCTGTTCGATAGCGTGACCGCGCGCTACGCGGCGCGCGCCGGACTTGAGCGCGCAGTTTTTGCCCTGCGCGATCCGGATCAAACCCAGCATTGGGTCGGCGATGGCCGGCCCTACGATTTCGATTTCGGCGATGCCAAAGTGCGCGTCACCCTGACCGATGAATCCGGTTTGATCGACATCAACACCGCCGACGACATGTTGCTACAGGCATTGTTCGTCTCGGTCGGCCTCGATCAAAACCATGCCGTAGCCTTGTCCGACGCGATCCAGGACTGGCGCGATCCGGACGATATCGCGCGCCCGCAAGGCGCTGAAATCAGCGATTACAAATCTGCCGGTTTGTCATATGGGCCGAGCAATGGGCCCTTTCAGACCATTTCCGAAGTGCAGCAGGTCATGGGCATGAGCTATGCGCTGTACACGAAAATTGAGCCGGCAATCACGATCTATGCGGGCGGGGCGCGTCCGAATGCTGCCTATGCCCCGTTCGAGGTTTTGCGTACGTTACCGGGCATGACCGACGATCTTGCCCGACAGATTATTGCCGCACGTCAGCAGATTGCGCCGGGTCAGCCGGGTCAGCCGGGTGCCGCCGGCCTGACTCTTCCCGACGGCACACCGATTATGGCAAGTGGTGGCGGTAACACGTACACTGTCGAGTCCCGTGCGACCTTGCCAAACGGCGCCAGCAGTGCCATCGACGCCAGCATCCGGCTGGGCGGCGTTGGCGTTTCCGGGCGACCGTACACGGTGCTGCGCTGGCGTGATGAATGATGAATATTAGCGAAGAAATCGACATCCAGTTTGCGCGGTTGCGTACGCGCTATGCCCGAACCCCGCTGCCGCATTTCTTTGCGTGGTGGGGCGGTGAGCTTGCGTCGATGCTGCCGGCACGTTGGCGCGCGTTGCTGACTGAGCGATCCGATGCCGTGCTTCTGGAAACGCAAGGCCGCGAACTGGTGATGTGGCGTCAATCCGGGCGCAATTGCACGCAGTTGGGTCGAATTTCGCTGGACGATGCGCCGGAAGCGCAGAAAACTGCGTTCACCCAGCTGCGCAGTGGATTGGATGATCCGAACCTGCGCGAATTCTACTGCATCGGCGCGCAACGCATCTTGCGTCGCACAATCAACCTGCCGGCGGCGGCCGAAGACAATTTGCGCCGGGTATTGACGTTCGAGATGGATCGGCAGACGCCATTCAAGGCCGATCAGGTGTATTTCGACTATCGACTGGCCGCGCGCAATGCGACCGACCGCAATCTGCATGTCGAGCTGACCGTAGTTACACGCGCACAATTGGATGCGGAGTTGACCGCCTTGGCCGCGTGCAAGGCGCCGCTGGATGGAGTGGATTGCTGGGCCGATGGCAGCGGGAGCCAGCGCGCAGGATTGAATCTGCTGCCGGTTGAGCAACGCTTCAAACGCAAGAATTTGCCATTGCGACTCAACCTGGCCCTCGCTGGAGCGGCGTTGATATTGCTGGTGACGGCCATGTTGTTGTGGCTTGCCAATCGCGAATCCGCGCTCACCGCGATGCAGGCGCAAGTGGAAGTCGCCCAGAAGGACGCTACCCAAGTGGCGGCATTGCGCAAGACGCTACAGGAAGGCGTTGACTCGGCGAATTTTCTCAGTCGCAAGAAACGCGAAACGCCGGTGATGGTCGAGTTGCTCGACGATTTGACCCAGCGATTGCCCGACGATACGTACCTGGAGCGCCTGAACGTCGACGAGAAAAACAAGATCGAGTTGCAGGGCTTGAGCGACGATGCTTCCAAGCTGATCGGCCTGCTGCAGAAATCCAGTTTGCTGACCAATCCGACTGTGCAAGGCACGATCCAGCCGGATCCGCGCACGAAAAAAGATCGTTTCAACATCGCGCTCGAATTCGTCGCACACGCCGATACCAAGGCCGCCGCCGCACCTGCGCCGGGACACGCAGCACCGGAACAAAAGCCGGCACGTCCGGCGGCGACACCCAAACCGGTTGGAGGCCAACATGCGCCTGCAGCCTGAAGGTCGCAATGGTCGTTTCCTCGCCGTGGTTTTGTTGCTGATCGTTGCGCTGTTGGTTTACGCGCTCGGCTTGCACTGGTGGTTTGTATCGCCGCAAATTGCGCTATCCGAGCAGATGGGCGAATTGCGCGATCAGCAACAACATTTCGCTCAGACCGCCGCGCAGCGCCCGATGATCGAAAAGCGCCTGGCCGAGGTACGCCGCTTTGAACAGGGCAATCAGGCGTTTCTCGCTGATGCCGATTCCAACAGTGCATTTTCCGATCTCACCCAACGTCTGAAGCAGGCGATTTCAGCACACGCCAAAGATGAGAATCGCTGCGCGATCGTGAGCAACTCCAACTACAAGGGTGGTGAGGAAGAACTTTACGAACGCGTCACCATCCAGGTGCGCATGCGCTGTACGCTGGAACCGCTCGCTGGAATTTTCTACGAACTGGAAAACAGCAAGCCGTACCTGTTTATTGATCAACTGATGATCTATCGGCAGCAGGTGGGCTATCGCCGCCCGGGAA
>JBDTLA010000089.1:0-6136 GCA_039935035.1 Rudaea sp.
GAATTCGTTCGGAAGCTCAAGCATCAAAATGTTCGACTGAGAGTCTTCGCGTTTGAACCCGAGTACCACGACGGTCGCGACGCCGCCCTTGCCCAATCGATACGCACGTTTCACTTGAACAACCCGACATTTTCGATCATTGCCTTGATGGGAAATATTCACGCAAGCCAGACTCCGTTCCAAGTTGGAGGCAAGCAAATTGTGACAACTGGTACGTTGCTCAAGGATCTCAATCCAACCTCGGTTTTTATTGCCTATGTGAAGGGTACTGTTTGGGTATGCATGCCAGATTGCGGCATTCACGAAGTAAGAAGCGAATGGGGGGCGTCAGAGAAAGCGGGGTTCGTCGATGAAGCACCATGGCCCGGCTATTCAAAGTCCTATGTGCTTTCAAGCATCACCGCATCGCCACCCGCTGTCGATGCGCTGCCAAATTGAATGACGCAACGTAATATTGGAATTGGAGCACGAACATGAGTGTGAAAGGAAAAGTTGCGCTGGTCACGGGCGCGGCCAGCGGCATCGGCAAACGCATCGCCGAAGTACTGGCCGACAACGGCGCGCATGTCGCTATTGCCGACATTAACCTGAGTGCCGCGCAGTCGGTTGCTGAAGAAATCCGCCAGCGTGGGGTCAAGTCCACGGCTTTGGGGATGGATGTCACTGACGAGGCGCAGGTCGATGCCGGCGTCGCCAAGACGGTGAAGGATCTGGGCAGCGTCGATATCCTGGTTTCCAACGCCGGCATCCAGATCGTGCATCCCATCGTAGAATTTTCCTATGCAGACTGGAAGAAGTTGATGGCGATCCATGTCGACGGTGCGTTTCTCACTACCCGTGCGTGTTTGAAACACATGTACGCGGCGGGAAATGGTGGTTCGATCATCTACATGGGTTCGGTGCATTCCAAACTGGCCTCACCGCTCAAGGCGCCGTACGTTACCGCCAAGCATGGCTTGATCGGGTTAGCCAAAGTGGTGGCGAAAGAAGGTGCGGTACACCGTGTGCGGGCCAACGTGATTTGCCCGGGCTTCGTGCGTACGCCGCTGGTCGAAAAACAGATTCCCGAGCAGTCCGCCGCACTAGGGATTTCCGAAGACGAGGTGGTCAAGAAAGTCATGCTCAAGGATACTGTCGACGGCGAGTTCACCACGCTCGATGACGTCGCCGCTTGTGCGTTGTTCTTTGCGGGCTTCGGTTCCAACGCGTTGACCGGTCAATCGCTGGTCGTCAGCCACGGCTGGTACATGCAGTAACCCAACCGACATGGAGAGCGCACCTGACAAGACCATGAACGTATCCGCGAACAACGCGCTGGAGCGTCTGCGCGCCATGTGCAAAGGTCCACGCGATGGGGTGTTGTTGCGCATGACATTGGCCAATGAACTACTGGCCCGGGGAGACGCCATCGCAGCCATCGTGGAATTGCAACGTGCGCTCGAATTCAATCCGGATTATTCCGCTGCCTGGAAATTGCTCGGCAAAATATTGGCCGATGCTGGCGAAACGTTATCGGCGGTGACCGCGTATCGCAAGGGAATTGATGCCGCGATCAAACGCGGCGACAAGCAGGCGGAAAAGGAAATGACCGTGTTTTTGCGTCGCCTGGAAAAGGCGCAAAGTTGATCTTCTGCGTTGCGCGCAACCGGCGCGCACCTGCCCCCACAAAAAACCGAGTGCATGAATCCCCAACAACTGCATCGCCAATTGCAACACTGCAAATGGCGCAACAACTTCGATGCGCGCACGTTGCAACGTGGCCTGGATTATGCGAACGGGCAACGCGTGCTTTCGCTTTCGTTTAGCGCCGGCAATGACGTCGACGAATGCGAACTGGCAGGCGAAATTCGCGGCAGCGAGCGGCAACCGTATGCGTGTTCCATTCAAGTGCGTGGCGAGGATCGCACCCTGGATGTGGAAAGTCACTGCACTTGCCCGGTCGAGTACGAGTGCAAGCACGCGACGGCAATGTTGTGGGTCGCCACGCAAACGCCACCCGAAGCGTGGCCGAGCGGTGCCACGCAGGCAACGGCAGCGCTGGCACCAGGCGATACACACGAGGCGATTTTGCGTCGACTCAGGCAAGTGCCGATGCTTGATCGCACCGTGTTGCCGGGCAATTCACCAACCCTGACCGACGCACAAATCGAGAACCAAGCCGCACCAGCATGGATGAAGTGGCTTGGCCAAGCCGAGACGCGCGGCGATGTCAACACGCAATGCGCGGAGCCGCAACGTCAACTCGGCATCTTGCTGCGCGCTGGCGAGGGTGACGAATTGCTGGTTGCGCCGGTATGGTTGCGTCCGGGCAAAACCGCAAAAAGTGGCTTTGTCGATCCGCAATGGTTGCAACTGCATGTTCGCCGTGGTGCGCAACCCGAGCCCGTCGGTGGCTGGCCGCAAGCAGTGAATGCTGCGCTGGCGTTGTTGCTGCAGGAGCAATCCGCCAGATTGCGCGGGAAGTTGTGGACATCGCTGCGCGCGCCCTTCCAGGAACAAGCGCTGGAAACATTGCTGGAACACTATCCGGCCTTTTTCGAGAAAGGTTCGGTGCCGTTGCAGCGCGGTCCGAACTTGGCCTTGCGCTTGCGCTGGATCGATCTCGACGATGGCAGTCAGCGCCTGAGTGCCGGCATCGAAAGCGACGAGGCGGCGACGCTGTTGCGTGGCTCCGGCCTGTGGTACGTGTTGCCGAAGGCGCGCCGCTTCGGTCGCGTCGACGGCGACCTTGACGTGTTTGATGAACTCAGTCGCGCGCCGGCAGTTTTGCCGGAACAGGTCGCGGCATTGAGTGAGCAATTGCAAACACGCAAATCGGCATTGCCGATCCCGCTGCCGACCGCGCGTGGACCGATTCAGCTCGTGGAAGTCGCGCCGTTGGCGGTGTTGCGCATGCGCGCGATCGAGCTGTCTGCACGCAATCACCATGGGCGTCGCGTGCCGACCACGTTGGGATGCGCGCGTCTGGTCTTCGATTATGCCGGACATCGCCTTGCGCCGACCGCGTCGGCGGCGTTGCCGGTGCGGCGCATGCAGGCCGGACGCGTGCTGGAAATTCGACGCAACCGCGAAGCCGAGCAGTACCTCGAAGATGGTTTGGAAATGCTCGGCCTGATCGACGCCAGCCTGTTCGATTACGAATACGGTCTGTACCGTTTCGGCATTGAGGCCAACGATTTTCTGCTGCAACCCAACCTGCACAATCCGCACAAGCCGCCATTGTCGCCGGAAGGCTGGAAACCGCTGCTTGAAGAGTTGGCGGAAATCGGTTTCCGCATCGAATACGAAGCCAGTTTCCCGCACGCTGAAACCCTCGCGATCGACGACTGGCATGCCGACATTGAAACCAGCGGGAATGCGTGGTTCGACGTGTCGCTGGGCATCGATGTCGGTGGTCAGCGTGTCGATTTGTTGCCGCTGCTGCGGCGCGCGCTGGACGATCCGGCATTTCCGCGAGTCGCAGCCCAAGACGAAAGCGCCGACGCGGTGTATCGCGTTTCGATCGACGAAAATCGCAGCGTACAAATTCCGCTGCAACGTTTGCGTGCATTGATCGAACCGTTGCTGGAATGGCTGCAAGGCGAAGGTCCATTGCGCCTGCATCGCAGTCAGGCCCCGGCGCTGCGCGATCTGGCTGACGCGGCGCAACTGGTATGGCGCGGCGGTGACGCCTTGCGCGCACATCTGGAATTGCTCGCCCACGTTTCCCGCAGCACGCGCGCGCCGCGTGGATTCAAGGCGACATTGCGGCCATACCAATGCGAAGGCCTGGCCTGGCTGGATTTTCTCGCCGCCGCCGGGTTGGGCGGCATTCTTGCCGACGACATGGGCCTGGGAAAAACCGTGCAAGTGCTCGCCCACATCCTCGGCGAAAAGCAGCGTAAGCGTCTCGACGCCCCGGCCTTGGTGGTCGCGCCCACAAGTCTGGTTGGCAACTGGCGCGATGAGGCTGCGCGCTTTGCGCCGAGCCTGCGCGTGCTGGTAATTCACGGTGCCGATCGCGCTGATCGTTACGACGAAATCGCCGCGCACGATCTGATCATCACTACGTATCCGCTGTTGCCGCGCGATCGCGACAAGCTGGTCGAAGCACACTTTTCGCTGCTTGTGCTCGACGAGGCGCAGGCAATCAAGAATGCCAATTCGCAAGCCGCGCGCGTGGTGCGCGAAATCCCCGCGACGCGCCGACTGGCCATGACCGGCACGCCGCTGGAAAACCACCTGGGCGAGTTGTGGGCGCAATTCGATGCGGTTGAGCCGGGCCTGCTGGGTAGTGCGCGTCAGTTCGCCAAACTGTATCGTACCCCGATCGAGAAGCACGCAGACGTGCAGTGTCAGCAACGTTTGAACCGACGCATCGGCCCGCTGTTGTTGCGCCGACGCAAGGACGACGTACTCACCGACCTGCCCGCCAAGACCGAAATCGTGCGCAAACTGGAACTGCAAGGCGATCAGCGAGGGCTGTACGAAACCTTGCGCCTTGCTCAGCACGAACGCGTGCGCCAGATCGTCAAGCAACGTGGTCTGGCTCAAGCTGGCATCGTCGTGCTCGACGCTTTGTTGAAATTGCGCCAGGCCTGCTGCGATCCGCGCCTGGTCAAGTTGCCCAGTGCACAAAAGGTCAAAACCTCGGTCAAGCTCGACGCGCTGCTGGAATTGCTCGAAGGCCTGCTCAGCGAAGGCCGTCGCATCCTGCTGTTTTCGCAATTCACCGAAATGTTGGGGCTGATCGAAGTCGCGTTGGTCAAACGCCATATCGACTATCAGGTGCTGACCGGACAAACCCCGGCACGCAACCGCACCGCATTGGTCAAGCGCTTCCAGCGCGGTGAAGTGCCGTTGTTTCTGATCAGCCTCAAGGCAGGCGGTGTGGGCTTGAATCTGACCGCAGCGGATTCCGTGATCCATTATGATCCGTGGTGGAATCCGGCGGTCGAAGCGCAAGCCACGGATCGCGCCCACCGCATCGGTCAAGACAAACCTGTATTTGTATACAAGTTGATCGCCGCTGGCACGGTCGAGGAAAAAATCCAGGCCATGCAGGCGCGCAAAGCCGAACTGGCCCGTGCCGTGCTTGAAGGTGGCGCCACCCAGCGCCTGCGCTTCGACGAAGCCGACCTGGCCGAATTGTTCGCGCCGCTATGAACGCGGTTTCCAACAAATTCCGGATCGACGCATTACACGCTAGCGATTCCCCGAAGCCGAACCCGATCGGATCAAACACCGACTCGGTCAACTACGTCGCGAAATTCCGCCTAACCAGCCACGGCCACGGTTTGTGCTGTCGATTGCAATAGTTGTTTTTGCATATAGGCAAAACGATCTTCGCTGCAGTTTAAAACCGACGGGGTGATTGCTCTGCGCCGCTAGGTGGTTGTCGCGCCATCGATTTGGATGGCAGGCTCGCAATCCGGAAGATACGTACATTCGAGTCGTTGCTGGGAAGTTCAATGGCGGCACCGTTTTCGACTTCGATCCGATTGTCTGCTGGCGCTTGCAGTGCGGATTCGATCGCCTGCCGGATTCTTCGTTGTAGTGCGTTGTGTGCGTAATCGGCAATTCCCAACGCCAAGACAAAAACCACTGCGCTTGCTGTGGCTGCGTATGCTTGCCAGTGTGCACCTGGACGCTTGTTGGGTCGTAAATCCACGCTTGCGACGAGCCGGGCCAAACCGCCTGGCGGCGGTTCGAGCATCTCGTGCCAGGAATCAGGCTGGTGCATTATCGCTCTCCTGCAATAGTTGCCGTAGTCGTGCCATGGCCAGGTGCTTTCGTGAGCCAACGGTGCCAGTCGGGATCGCCAGAATCTGCGCGATGGTTGCGGTGTCCAGTCCACCAAATTTGGACAGCAGCAAGATTTTCCGTTGTTTTTCCGGAAGCTTGCCAAGTGCCTGGCGCAGACGCCAATCGCGTTGTGCGCGGTCGGCTTCGGCTTCAGGATCCGTTTGCGTTTGCGCGTGGTCGTCCGGTTCGACGAAATGCCACAACGTGCGCCAGCGCAGTCGGTTGCGCGCAAGATTCAGCGCTGTCGTCCAGACCAGGTTGTCCAGACGTTTTGCGTCCACTTGCGCGCGTCGATCCCAGACGCGTACGAACGCGTCGTGGATCAGGTCCTGGCAATCCTGTGCTTGCCACA
>JBDTLA010000090.1:0-6344 GCA_039935035.1 Rudaea sp.
CCGAGTGCGGCTTCCAGCTCGGGTATGATTTTGAACAAATCGCCAACCAGGCCGATGTCGGCGACTTCGAAGATCGGCGCTTCGCCGTCTTTGTTGATGGCGACGATGGTGCCGGCGTCCTTGATGCCGGTCAAATGTTGGATCGCGCCGGAAATGCCGATCGCCATGTACAGTTCTGGCGCGATGATCTTGCCAGTCTGGCCCACCTGCAAATCGCTGGGAACATAACCTGCATCGACCGCGGCGCGCGACGCGCCGACTCCGGCACCGAGTTTGTCGGCGAGTTTGAAGATGATCGCAAAGTTTTCCTTGGAGCCAACACCGCGGCCACCAGAAACGACGCGCGCCGCGCTTTGCAGATCCGGGCGATCGCTTTTACCTTGGGCCAATTCAACAAAGCGTGTGTGCGTGGGCAGTTCGGCATCGAGCGTCAGCGCCTCGACTGGCGCCGCATTCGCGCCGCTCGTCGCGGCTGCAAACGAGGCTGTGCGCACGGTTGCCGCGAGCAACTGATCGGTCGGTGCCTTCACGGTGACGATCGCGTTGCCGGCATAGATCGGGCGCTCGAAGGTGTGCGCATCGTCCACTTTCATGATGTCGGATACCTGGGCCACGCCAAGCAGCGCGGCGACACGCGGCATGACGTCTTTGCCGAACGTGGTGGACGGTGCGAACACGTGGCTATAGCCTTTTGCGGCCGCTGCTATCTGCGGCGCGTAGATGGCCGCAAGCGCGTGCGCATTGGCCGCCTTCGCGACACTGAGCACCTTGGTTACGCCGTCGATCTTTGCTGCTTCCGCGGCGATGGAATCCGGTGCGTCACCCAGCACCAGAATCTCGATGGCGTCCGGCTTCAATTCGCGCGCACAAGTCACGCAGCGTGCGGTGCTGGAGTTGAGTTTGCCGTTGAGGTGTTCGGCGACGATCAGAATCTTGGTCATGGTTTCTTCCTTTTGTTCTTGAACCCCTCTCCCGTCGGGAGAGGGGCAAGGGTGAAGGTACGACCCGCCGACACACTGTGGCGATTCCTTACCCTCATCCGGCGCTACGCGCCACCTTCTCCCGATGGGAGAAGGGTCGTCATAGCAAACCTTTCGTCTTCAGCGCCGCAACCAATTCCGCGGCATCCTTCACCATCACGCCTTTGCTGCGCTTGGGCGGTGGTGCGTATTTCGTGGTTTTCAGATGATCGCCGGATTCGATGCCGAGGCTGGCGAATTCGATGGTTTCCATCGGCTTGGACTTGGCTTTCATGATGTCCGGCAGCTTGATGAAGCGTGGCTCGTTCAAGCGCAAATCGGTGGTGATGACGGCGGGCAGGTCAACTTCGATGGTTTCCAGCCCGGCATCGACTTCACGCGTCACCTTGGCGACCTTGCCGGTGATCTCGACCTTGGATGCGAACGTGGCTTGCGGGCGATTCCAAAGCGCCGCGAGCATCTGCCCGGTCTGGCTGCAGTCGTCGTCGATGGCCTGCTTGCCGAGGATCACGATTTCGGGCTGTTCCTTTTCGACCAGTTTGAGCAGTGCGCGCGCCGCGGTCAGCGGCTGGATTGCCTCGTCGGTGACCACGTGGATGGCGCGATTCGCGCCCATTGCCAGCCCATTACGCAGGTGCGCCTGGGCGTTGGCGGGCGCGATGGTGACGACGATTACCTCGGTGGCGACACCGGCTTCGCGCAGGCGCAACGCTTCTTCCAAAGCGATATCGTCGAACGGATTGGCAGACAGCTTCACGCCATCCATGACCACGCCGGAACCATCCGGCTTGACCTGAACGCGCACGTTGTAATCAACCACGCGTTTGTATGCCACCAGAATCTTCATCGATGTCCATCCTCGAATAGTGCCTTCGTCGCGTGGGGTGGGCGGCGGAAGGGTTCTCAATTCTACCAAACAACGGTTGGTCGGCACGAAATAGCGCTGAAGTCCTTTCTCCAAGCTTGTTTGGGGCGGAGGGTTGGGTGAGGGGGCAGTGTCTGGGGTCGCGACAATGTCGTGATCATGTGTGGGTAGAATAACTGCCACTTCAGCCCGGCTTTCTGCATCGATGTCGAACCACACCGCGCAAAAAAACCGCAATATCCTGATCAGCGGCGCAGGTATTGCTGGACCAACGCTGGCGTGGTGGCTGGCACATTACGGGTTTGAACCGACCCTGGTCGAATGTGCGCCAGCGCTGCGCAGGGGCGGCTATATCGTCGATTTTTGGGGAACGGGTTTCGAGGTCGCGCAGCGCATGGGATTGGTGCCCGAATTGCGCGATCTGGGTTACGACGTGGGCGAGGTTCGCATCGTGAACGGGCAGGGCAAGCGCTGCGGCGGGTTTTCCGCCGACGTTTTTCGCGATGCGACCGAAGGCAAATACACGAGCATCGCGCGCGGCGACCTATCTCGCGCGATTTTTCGTCAGATCGATGGGCGTGTGCCGACCATGTTCGGCGACAGCATTCGTGCGATCACGCAAGACGCCGATGGCGTGCAAGTACAATTTGCGCATGCGCCGGACCAGCGTTTCGATCTGGTCGTCGGTGCCGATGGCCTGCACTCGCGCGTGCGCGAACTCACGTTTGGCGAGCCGTCGCGCTTTGAGAAGCGGCTGGGTTACACCGTGGCCGCGTTCGAAACCAACGGTTATCGGCCACGCGATGAGGATATCTATATCGGTTACGGCCGCCCAGGGCAGCAAGTCGCACGCTTTTCAATGCGCGATGATCGCAGCATGTTCTTGTTCACCTTTGCGCACGATTTGACTGCGGCGAATGGGATGCTCGATAGCGCCGAGGTCAAACGCCTCCTGCATGCACAATTCGACGATGCCGGCTGGGAGTGCACGCAGATCCTCACCGCAATGGATCGTGTCAACGAAATCTATTTCGATCGCGTCAGCCAGATTCGCATGCCGGCGTGGTCGAAAGACCGCGTGGCGTTGATCGGCGACGCGGCGGCATGCCCCTCGCTGCTCGCGGGCGAAGGTTCGGCGTTGGCGATGACTGAAGCGTATGTGTTGGCTGGCGAACTGGCGACTTCATCGGGTGACCATCATGCTGCATTCGCGAATTACGAGCAGCGTTTGCGCGAATTCATCGATACCAAGCAGCGCGACGCGGTGAAATTCGCAGGCGCCTTTGTACCGCGCACCGCGTTCGGTCTGTTCGCAAGAAACCAGATCAGCCGGGCGTTGGCGTTTCGTACCGTAGCCAACTATTTCATTGGTCGTGGATTGATTGATAACTTTGAATTGCCGGATTACGCGGGTACGTTCTAGCGATGCGGTCGGGTATTGTCTGAAGTCAGCGCATCGCTCCATGGACGAATGATTGAAAACCTGTGAGGGGACGTTGCTTTCGCTTCCCCTGCGCAGCGGAGGAAGCTGCCTGAAGGGCTGATGGGGGCGCTTTTGCCCTAACCGATCAACACCAACAGCGGCTCCTTCCGCGTTCGGCACTTTCCCCGTTACACGGGGGAAGGAAAGCGATCAATGTACCGAAAAGGCGGCGAGGTTTCCCTCTGCCGAAGAAGCCCCGAGGCTGCTCACTTAGTTTGAAAGTTTGTCTGGCCGGATCATTAGTTTGGATCGCAGTCGCTTACCCGCTTGACGATGGCCTTGGCGAAGCGCGCAGCAGAACCTGTGGCGTGCGCGAAAAACAACGAAGGCTCGGTCAATTCCAGTTCCAGCACGCGCGGCGAACCGTCATCGGCATGGATCAGATCCACGCGCGCAAACAGCAAGGGTTGATCGAAAGGCATTGCCTTGAGCGTGCGTGCTGCCAGTTCGAGTTCGTCGTCCGAAGGCATGCGCGCAACGATATGCTCGGCGGCGAACAAGGCGCGCGTTGGGCCTTCGCCACGCCGCAACAATGCGCCTTTGCGAATTGCGTGGCTGAATACGCCGTTGAAGAAAATCAATGCGGTTTCACCGTGTGCATCGACGCGATTCAGATACGGTTGCAGCAGCACGCTGCGTTGTGTGTCGTGCAAGCGCTGGATGTGCGATTGTGCGGCCGCGAATTCTTCGCGCCCGTAGCGTTGCGCATCGCGCGATCCAGCACCGACCGTGGGCTTTACGACGAATTCCTTCGCTTCGTTGGCGTCGAGGAAGCGACGCAATCGTGCATCGGCTGATTGATCGGTTTCGATGAAGGTGCTCGCCACAACCGGCACGTTCGCCGCGGCCAGTTCGGCCAGGTAATGCTTGTCGGTATTCCAGCGGATGACGCTGGCCGGATTGAGCAAGCGCGTTTGCGTCGACACGCGCGTGACCCAATCCAGGAACTCCGGCAGCCGTTGCGTGTAATCCCAGGTCGAACGCAGCAACACCAAATTGAATTGCGACCAATTTACGGACGCATTGTCCCAATCCACGACTTCGGTGATCGTACCGGTAGCGCGTAACGCATCGAGCAAAGGCGCAAGATCCTCATCGAGATCGCGTGCGGCCGCGACGCTAACCAGTGCAATTCGGGTTGGACTCATGATGCTTCACCAGCAACAAAAACCGCAGCATGCCCGCGCTGAAAAATGAAAGCAATCCATGGCGGCGGCGGTCGAATGTAGAACATCCGCACGAGACGTCGGCATGCTCGCACGAACGTTGATCATCCTCGTCGCATTGGCGACCGCCAACTCCGCGCATGCGCAGTGTGCCGCGCAATCGTCGACCTCGCGTCCGCATCTGATCGAGTTGTATACCAGCGAAGGCTGTAGTTCGTGTCCGCCTGCTGAGCATTGGTTGCACGGTTTGCGCGGCGCTGGCGACACCGTCGCGTTGGAATTTCATGTCGACTATTGGGATTCGCTGGGTTGGCGTGATCGCTTCGCCAACGCGCGCTACACCGCGCGTCAGCAAGATCTGGCCAGGCGCGCCGGCAACGGCGTCGTGTACACGCCAGAAGCGGTGCTGGATGGTCACGAGTGGCGCGATTGGTATCGTGGCGGCGCACTGCCGGCGAAGGGCAATGCCACGGCGACGATGACGTTATCGGCAACGCGAGATGGCTCCGACTTGACCGTGCATATTGATACGCATGCCAACGACGCAGCCGATGTGTCCGCGTTTCGCACCTACGTCGCTTTGATCGAAAGCGGCTTGTCGAGCCAGGTGCGTGGCGGCGAAAACCGTGGCGAGCTGCTACGTCACGATCATGTTGTGCGTGCGTTCACGGGGCCCTTGCCGTTGGTGAATGCCAATGCGCAGTTAACCCTGCCTGCCGATGCGGACTTGAACCACGCCGCTCTGGTGGCATTTGCCCAGCGCGCGCAAGACGGCGCGATTGCGCAGGTTGTCAGCTTGCCGTTGGCGGGTTGTGCTCGTTGATTGCTTGCGTCGTCTTTGCGTCGGCCGAAGGTGGGATACGCTGCGCTGCTCCCGCCCTACACCACTTCGCTCGGTAGCCAATGCGCTACGCGCCAGCGTCAATAGACACCGGGAATCAGGCGCTTGGTGCGAAGACAATAGTCGGCATAGCGCTCGCCCAACGCCGCGTGCAACGCCGCTTCCTCTTCGCGGATGCGATACAGGTAGACAATCAGCGCGAGCAGGATGATGACGAGCAGGCTCAACCAGTTGCCCAACGCAAGCCCAAATCCGACGAAAGCAATCAGCGCGCCCAGATAGCTCGGGTGGCGAATGTGCCGGTAGAGGCCGCGATCGAACACTTCGTGATCGGTCAGCACCGCGACATTTGGGGTGTGGTATCGGCCAAGCTGGGCGATGGCGATAGAGCGTGTCGCAATGCCGAGTGCCATGAGCAGCAAGCCGGCGATTTGCCACCGCATCGGCACCCCGATCGTGCCGAAGCGGGAAAACGACAGCCAGATGGCGACGAACCAGGCGAGCATATTGCCGGCAGCGATCAAGCGCAGCGAAAAACGGTCACGGTTCTCGGCTTTGCTGCTCATGCGCCGGAACACGATTACGCCGTCCATAATCAACCAAACAATAAACACGGCGATGGCGATATTGCGTAGCAGTGGCATGAGTTGTTCCCAGTCAGAGGTTTTGGTAATTCGGCCCTGACCCGCCTTCCGGCGTCACCCAGGTGATGATCTGGTACGGGTCCTTGATGTCGCAGGTCTTGCAGTGCACGCAGTTGGCTGAATTGATCTGCAGCCGCTTGCCGTGCGGTTGGCTCGCGTCGTCGACCATTTCATAGACGCTGGCCGGGCAGAAGCGGGTGCACGGGTTGCCGTATTCCTCGAAACACTTGGTCGCGCAGATGTCGGTGTCGGCCACGTGCAGGTGGATCGGCTGGTCTTCGTCATGCTCGGTGGCGGCGAAGTAGACGCTGGCCAGGCGGTCGCGCAGTGGCAGCGTGCGCTGCACGTAGTCACGCTTGGGTTCT
>JBDTLA010000091.1:0-6456 GCA_039935035.1 Rudaea sp.
TTGATCGAAGCGCTGCATTTCTATGTCGAGCGCGATACCGACCCCGCGTTGTGGTATCCGATCGATGCGAATGGCGGCGTGGAAAAATTCAATGACGTGCCTGCGTTATTGCGACGCAACGTCAACCTTACCGAGGTTCCCTACGACCGGCATCCGGGCCAGGGGCCGCGCTTGGACGATGCGGAGATCGAAGACCTAGCCGCTTTCCTCGGCACCTTGACCGATGGCTACGACCCGATCACCAACACCGCAGATCCGGCGCGCGATGTGCCGGCCTCGACAATCAATTGAAATCAACGGAGATACACACCATGCCGCGCTTTCCACTGGTGATAGCGATCGCCGCCTGCTTCGCGCTGGCTTCGCCACCAACCCGTGCCGACGAAGCGTCGTTGAAAGCTGAAGTTGATGCGCTGCGCGCCGAAGTTGCCGCGCTCAAAGCCGAGGTTGATCAAATGCACACGCGCCAGACTGCGCCCGCGGCGCAAGTTGCCGTCGTAGCGCCGCTGGTTGCGCCAGTGCCCGACACAGGCAATGCGGCCGCGCCAGCGCCAGATACATCCGCCACAGCCAGCGCTTTCGGAAAGACATCGCTGTGGGGTTACGGCCAACTCGACTACAACCGTCCGACCGCACGCCCGGCCGACGCGCGCGCAGACTTGACCCGTGCGGTGATTGGCTTCAATCACGAATTCAATGAGTCCACGCGTGTCTACGGCGAGCTGGAGTGGGAGCACGCGATCGCCTCGGCCGATGACGCCGGCGAATCGGAAGTCGAACAGTTGTATATCGAGCATGCGCTCGCACCGCAGTACGGCGTACGCGCCGGTTTGATGCTGGTGCCGCTCGGCCTTCTCAACGAGCATCACGAGCCGACGAACTACTACGGCGTGGAACGCAACTTTGTCGAAACGGCCATCATCCCGAGCACCTGGCGCGAGGGCGGTTTCGCCGCGTACGGCAGCATCGATTCGGGAGTCAATTGGAACCTCGGTCTGACCACCGGCGCGAATCTGGGCAAGTGGGACCCGACTTCCGGCGACGGCCGATTGTCGCCGCTTGGCAGTATCCATCAGGAATTGCAGTTGGCCAAGGCGCACGATCCTTCGCTGTTCGGCGCGTTGAGTTGGCAGGGTGTGCCCGGACTCAACGTTGGAGCGGGCATCGTCACCGGCAAGATCGGGCAGGCCACGAGTCGCCAGATCGGCGGCGACGCAAACTTCCCCGCGGACAATGCGCGTCTCGTGCTCGGCGAAGTGCACACGCGCTGGCAGACCGGGCCCTTCGACTTTTCCGCGCTGTATTCACGCGGCCAAATCAGCGAGACGCAGGCGCTCAACCTGACTTTCCTCGGCCAACCCACGCCGGTGCCGAAAGCGTTCTGGGGCGGCTATGTGCAAGGCGCGTGGCGCGCGCTGGAATGGAACGAATCGAGGCTGATGCCATTCCTGCGCTACGAGGAATTCAACACCGGTGCCGAATACGCGACGCAGCCGCAAGGCCTGGGTACGCCAGCATTGCCGACCCAACGGGTGTTGACCGTGGGCGCTAACTACTATTTGAGTCCGAATGTGGTGTTCAAGATCGATTATCAGGATTTTCGCTATGACGATCCGCTACTCAACTACGGCAATCGCTTCGACCTGGGCATTGGTTATGAATTCTGATGGCGAGCCACAATTGGCAATTGAAGTTGGCACGTTGCCGCGGATAATGGAGTGATGGCAATGCAGGTACGTTGGCTGATTCCGATCGGCGTCGGTGCGGCCACGATCGCGCACGTCGCCTGCGCCACGCAATTCATGAGCGTTGAGCAGGCGCAGCGTGCGGCGTTTCCCGACGCCACGGCGTTTGTCGCCACGGCGCCGATGCTTGACGCGGCGACGCGCAAGTCCATCGACGCACCCGCAGGCTGGACACCGCAAATCTGGCAGGCGCGCAGGGGCGATGCGTTGCTTGGCTGGCTGATGGTCGATCGCGTCATCGGCAAAAGCGAACTCATCACTTATGCGCTGGCGCTGGATGCAAAGGGAAGCGTGATTGCCTTGGACGTGCTCGACTATCGAGAATCGCATGGCGGCGAGATTCGCCTCGCGCCATGGCGTCGCCAGTTCGACGGCAAGACTGCCGCGGACCCGGTGAAGCTGAATCACGACATCAAGAATATTTCCGGTGCCACACTATCGTGTCGCCATGTCACCGAAGGCGTGCACCGTTTGCTGCAACTGTACGCCAACCTGTTGCACACGAGCTGAGCATGCGTCGGTCCCGTCCATGGCTAGGTACGCTGGTGGCCATGCGCGTGGAAGGTTTGGGCGAAGCGGATGCGCAGACTGCAATCGAAGCCGCGTTTACCGAAGTCGCGCAAATCCATCGGCGCATGAGTTTCCACGAATCCGACAGCGACATTTCGCGCCTGCATCGGGCCGCGCTCGACGTGCCGGTTCGCGTTGATCCACGCACCATCGACGTACTCGACTGCGCACTTCGCATCGCCGCAGAAAGCGACGGTTGTTTCGACCCAACCGTGGCCACGCAACTGGTGGAGTGGGGAATGTTGCCGTGGCCTGCTGCATCCGCATCGCCCGACCCGCAGGCAAGCTGGCGCGACATCGAGTTGGTCGATGCGACACATGTGCGCTTGCAGCGCCGCTTGTGGCTGGACCTGGGCGGCATCGCAAAAGGCTACGCCGTGGATCGCGCCATCGATATTCTTGTCGCGGGTGGAGCGACGCAAGCGGTTGTTGATGCCGGCGGTGATTTGCGCGTACACGGTGCCCAAGCCGAAAGTGTGCAGTTGTGCATTGGCGCGATGCGGAGATCGGTCGCGACCATCGAGTTGGCAAACGCCGCCGTGGCCAGCAGCGCCGGTCACGCCGCGCGTCGGCAAGTCAACGGACGCTGGCGCGGCGCGCATGTGCACGGGCGCAAGCGTGAGTCGGTCGGCACGGCAACCGGAGTGAGCGTGGTTGCCGCGCAGTGCATGCATGCCGATGCGTTGACCAAGGTGGTGATCGGCGCAACACCGGCATGCAGCGAACGCCTGCTGCACCGCTATGCCGCACAGGCGTGCATCCACACCGCGCGCGGTGGCGTGCACCGGGCTGGTGGGTTGCAATGACGCACCGATTTCTGAACGGCTGTGCCGACCCGGATCGGGTTCATCGAACCCAGACACGCTTGGTACGTGGTTACCGAGTCGCCGTCTACGTGATCCTCGGGTCGACCTTGGTCACGGGTATACTTTGGCTTGTTTTCCACTATTTCCTCCGGCGCCAGGGGCAGTTTGGCGTCGAACCGCATCCGCTCGAAGCCTGGTGGTTGACCCTGCATGGGGCTGGCGCATTCGCGGCACTGTGGCTGTGTGGACTGCTTTGGGGCATACATATTCGCTCCAGTTGGCGACTGCCGCGACGTCGCAGTAGTGGCATCGTCGTGAGCGCTTTCTTCGCGGTGCTGATCGCCAGCGGGTATCTGCTCTATTACGCCGCTGGTGATGGCGTTCGTTCGGTTGTGAGTGTCGTGCATTGGACTGTCGGCCTGGCGCTCGTCGTGCCATTGGCGCTGCACGTGTTGCGTGCCAAAAGCTGGCATGAAAAGCAGACGGCACGGCGCGGATCGCGCTAACGATTGGCGCTCAGTGCGTTACCCGGGTGAATTTGACCAGCACCACTTCACCACCACCGCTGAGCACGGTATTTTCCGCAATCGCGCTCGCATCCAGCAGCAAGGAATCACCGGTCCGCAATTCCTGTATGGGATCGGCATTTGTCAGTTGCGCACTGCCGTTTGCGATGTAAACAAACCAGGTAACGTCGGCTTCGGTGAGAAAAACCATCGCTCCGACCAGCGGCCGATGCAGCACTTGGGTTGTGATTGCATCGCGACGTGAAATCACGTTGAAATCGCGAACCGGTCCGGCGAGCAAACGCCCGTAAGTCTGCCATTCACCGTCGAACTGCACAAAGCGCAGGCGATCGCACAGTTGCGTATCCGGCGCATGGTCGAAGCTCAGCTGCATGCCGACGCCGTCGAGCAAGGCGATATGGCGATCGCAACCGGGGAACCGGGAAAATGCGCCGTCGCTTTCAATCTCGGCGATGCTGATGCGCCAGTCGAATGCGACCTCCGCGTCGTTCGATGACGCAGCGCAGGCCGCCAATTGCGTGGTCCAGCCGCCGTCGTTTTTCCAGCGCACGCGGCGGTAGTCGGATTGATGCAGGATGGGCAAAGCGGTGCATCCTCAAACAACACAAAGCGTCAAATTGACGCAGATGCGAATGGCACTGACTTAAGGCCGTCGTTTCCGCGGCTCTCAGCAGCCGGAGGGTTGGTCAAGCGGTAATCCAGTGCCTTTCGTCGTTCCCTGAGCCCTTGCAGTCGCTGGATTCCCGCCTATGCGGGAATGACGAGATTTGATGGCTTGGCCTTAAGTCAGTGCCATTCGACGCACAAGCAGTTTAGCAAAACGTCTGCCGGAACATGTCGGTTCCGGCAGGCGTTGGTACAACGCGACTCAACTATCCTTGGCGGGCTTGGGCGCAGCGGGTTTTGCCGCGCTGGCATCATCCAGCAGAATGACGTCGCGATTGCGTTCCACCGTCTTCAAGCCGATGCCCTTGACCTTTGCCAGGTCGGCGGCTTTGGCAAAATTCCCGTGTTCTGTGCGGTAAGCAACGATGGCTTGCGCCTTGTTCTGGCCGACGCCTTTGAGGTTCTTGGAAAGCGTCAGCGCATCGGCGCTGTTGATGTTTACCGGGCCGGCGAAGGCGGGCAGGCCGCATGCAAGCGACATGATCATGGCGATGGCGAGATTGCGAATGACGTTCATAGGGTTCTCCTGGTTTGGGAATGAATCGGCGCGGTCTGCGTCGATGACCCATGGTCGGGCGTAACGAATATTGATCGAAGCGCAAAACGCCGCGGCGATGAGTAGGCAACTGGCACGAGTTCACGTCGGAGATTTCCTACGCCGCGCAGGTTGCGGGGCCGATTCGGCGAGGACCTTTCGTCAACCTGTTAGAATTCTGCGCATCGACCCTGTGAGGAAGCGCACATGAATCCGACATCGGTAAAAAAGTTTGTTGGCGATCTCTGGGACAGCCAGATCGTTCCGCAACTTGTCGAGTACATCAAGATTCCGAACAAGTCGCCAATGTTCGATGCGAAATGGGCCGAGCACGGATACATGGATGCCGCCGTCACGCTGATGGAAGCGTGGGCAAAGTCGCAGAAAATTCCCGGAATGAAAGTGGAAGTGGTGCGCCTTGAAGGCCGCACGCCGCTCATCTTTATCGACATTCCCGGCAAAGGCGATGATTGCGCATTGCTGTACGGGCATCTGGACAAGCAGCCGGAAATGAGCGGTTGGTCCGCGCATCTGGGACCATGGAAACCGGTTATCGAAGGCGACAAGTTGTATGGCCGCGGCGGTGCTGACGACGGCTACGCCATCTTCGGAACGCTGGCAGCGATCGGTGCCTTGCACGAGCAAGGCATCGCGCATTCGCGCTGTGTGGTGATGATCGAGGCTTGCGAAGAATCCGGTAGTTACGATCTGCCTTATTACGTCGATCACCTGGCGGCGCGTATCGGCAAGCCCTCGCTGGTGGTGTGCCTGGATTCGGGTTGCGGCAATTACGATCAACTTTGGCTGACGACATCGCTGCGCGGATTGAGCGGCGGCAACCTGCGCGTGGAAGTTCTCAACGAAGGCGTGCATTCCGGCGATGCATCGGGCGTGGTTGCATCGAGCTTCCGCATCCTGCGCCAGTTGTTGTCACGCCTGGAAGACGAAGTTACCGGCAAGATCAAGCCGCAGGAATTGTTTGTCGAAATTCCGCAGCAACGCATCGATCAGGCAAAACAAACCGCCAAGGTGCTGGGCGATGAAGTGTATTCCAAGTTTCCTTTCGTCGATGGCATGCATCCGATCGACGATGACCTGGCTGAGCTGGTGCTCAACCGAACCTGGCGACCGGCATTGGCGGTTACCGGCATTGACGGCATTCCACCGCTGGATTCAGCCGGCAATGTGCTGCGTCCGTTTACGTCGGTGAAGTTGTCGCTGCGCTTGCCTCCAACGCTCGATGGCGATGCCGCCGGCAAGCTCGTCAAGCGATTGCTGGAACACGATCCACCGTACGGCGCCAAGGTTTCGTTTGAGCTGGAAAAGGCGGCTGGCGGCTGGAATGCGCCGGCACTGGCGCCGTGGTTGCAACAATCGATCGAGGCCGCCTCGCGCGAATATTTCGGCCTACCACCCGCCTACAACGGCGAAGGCGGCAGCATTCCGTTCATGGGCATGCTCGGCGAAAAATTTCCCGGCGCGCAATTCCTCATCACCGGCGTGCTCGGCCCGTATTCCAACGCGCACGGTCCGAACGAATTCCTGCATATCCCCACCGGCAAACGCGTAACCATGTGCGTCGCCAAGATCGTTGCCGATCATTACGT
>JBDTLA010000092.1:0-3931 GCA_039935035.1 Rudaea sp.
ATCGCGTTCAACCAGCGCATTCTTGGTGACGATCGTGAACGGATGACGGCACTCGGCAAGCACTTCGATGATTTGCCGTGTGATCCGGTAGCGCCGCTCGATCGGCTGGTACGGATCGGTATTCGCACCGAGGTTGATCGGACTGACACGATAGCCGGGCTTGGCCAGTTCCACACGCAGCGCTTGCGCGGCGTTGGTTTTGGCAAACAATTTGGTTTCAAATTCGAGTCCCGGCGACAGATTCAGGTACGCATGCGATGGGCGCGCGAAACAGTAAATGCAACCGTGTTCGCACCCGCGATATGGATTGATGCTCTGCTCGAATGGCACATCCGGCGAATCGTTGCGGCTGATGATGGTGCGCGCGGATTCCTCAGTCACCGTGGTCGCGGGATTCACGGCAGGCTCGTCGTCGCGTTGCCAGCCGTCATCGAATGCCTCACGCGCCACCGTTTCGAAACGGCCCTCCGGATTCGACGCCGCACCACGACCTTTGATGCGTGTCGGAATGAAATTGACGGGTTCGTTGCTCATGGCGCGCAGAGTGTAATGGGTGCGTCTCAACGTCTGCGATTCCGACTGCACCCAGGGATCAGCAAACACGCGAAGATTGACATCGCGCCAAGTGTATGGTTGTATTGATACACATGGACGCTTCGATACTCAATATTCAACCCGCCGCAGCCGAGCCGATTTACCGGCAGATCGTGCAGCAATTGCAACGCCTGATCGCGGGTGGGCAACTCGCGGCGGGCGAGCTGTTGCCGTCGGTTCGCGACGTGGCCGGTTATCACGCGATCAACCCGATGACGGTATCGCGTGCATACGGTTTGGCCGAAGCCGAAGGCCTGCTTGAACGCCATCGCGGCAAGGGCATGGTGGTGGCTGCGATGCACAAGAACACGCAGAGCCGTAGCCAGCGGTTGAACCTGCTTGAACCGCAACTAAGCGCCTTGGCGCAACAGTCGCGCGAACTGGAACTGCCGGCCGAGGCCGTGCTGCAACGTTTGAAGAAATTGCTTGGAGAATGAACCCATGAACACCGTGCTTCGTCACAATAAGATTGCGTCCGCTACGCCACTGGTTGCAAACCAGATTTGTCACAGTTTCGATGCGCGGCCGATCCTGAACCGCGTCGACCTGAGCCTGCCCGCTGGCAGCGTACTCGGTCTGATCGGTCGCAATGGCGCGGGCAAGTCGACGCTGATCCGGATCATGCTTGGTCTCATGCAACCACAATCCGGAGCGGCGTTTGCGTTCGACGAGCCGGCGCTGAAACTGACTGATGCCGTCAAGTCGCGCATCGCCTACGTGCCGCAACAACCGGATGCCCTGGCTTGGTTGAGTGCGGTGCAGATGTTCGAGTTTCTCAGCCGCTTCTATCCGAAGTGGGACAACGATTTCGCAAATCAAACCTTGCAACGTTGGCAGATCGACGCCGGAAAGTTGCTGGCCAAGCTGTCGCCCGGTGAACGCCAGCGCGTCGACATTATTCGCGCCCTTGCGTCGCAACCGGACTTGTTGGTGCTGGATGAACCGGCAGCTGCACTGGACCCGGTCGCGCGGCGCGAACTGTTGCGCGAAATCGCTACGCGCGCTGGCGATGCTGGAACCACGGTGTTGTTCTCCAGCCATATCGTCAGCGACGTGGAACGCGTAGCGTCGGATGTCGCATTCCTGCATAACGGCCACCTGGTGCTCAACTGCCCGATGGACACGATCCGCGAACGCTACGCACGCCTGTGGCTGCCGGCGTCCCAAGCGGCGTCGGTGCCGAAAGAATCGTTAAGTCGGCGGCGCGGTAAAGATGGCAGCGCAAGCGCGGTCGTTGAGCGCGATGCCAATGGGCGGTGGCCGGGCGCGGATATTTCTGGGGCGCGCTTCGATACGCTGGGTTTGGAAGATCTGTTCGTGGAGATCGCGGAATGAAATTCTGGTATTTGCTGGGATTGCCGTGGCAGGCGCTATCCACCAGGGCGCGGTTGTGGTTGGTGGCTTTCTATACGCTGCTTGGCTTTGGCTTGCTGCTCGGCTTTTCATTTGCCAACGCGACGTCATGGATTTCGAAAACGAACTTTCTATTGATGGCGAACCTGTCGATTTGGGTGCCGCTGCTGCCCAACACCTTGGTTTTGGCGCGCGATGCGCACTTGCTGCGCCTGCCATCCGTCGAACGCGAAGCCTGGCAAAGCTTGTGGTTGTTCGCAGCTCTCACTATCGCAATGCCCGCGATATTGCTCGGCATTTCCGGCGGCCACGTACTGGCGATTGCGCTGACCTTGCTTCTCGGTGCCGGCGTCGGCATGGCATACGCGTGCACTTCCATTTATCTTGCACTTCTGATCGTGTTTGGTGCAATTCTTAACGATCATCTTTTCAAGCTATTGGGCTTGCCAGATCTCAGTCAGCCCGGCTTTGCGCTGTGGGCCGCGCCGACGACCGCGTTGTCGTGGCTGCTGGTTTGGCGCAGTTGGCGCAACAACGTGCGGCATAATATTGCTGCGACAAGCCCGCGCGCGCCGATGGTGATGAAGCTGAGAAGCCACGCGTGGAAATCTTATGGGTCCGGCGCCCACGAGAATGCCGAAACGACAATTCTGCGCCAACGCTCCGATTGGCAGCAGCTACGACCCAATTTGAACGCGTGCGGTCCAGTGAATCCACAGCGCTGTATCCGCCTGGCCCTGGGCGGCTGGTTCATGCCGCAAACAGCTATCGGTCGCCTGCGTCAATCGGCGCTGATCATCGCACCCAGCCTGGTGTTTGTCGCCTTCATGCTGGTGCGGTCGCTGGGCAATCATCCCAATGGAAGCTGGGCGAAAATCTTGCAATCCGGCGGATTGATAGCGCTGATCTGGTTTGGTGGATTCGGTGCAACGATGCTCACGTTCGTCTACATGGGAAGGTTGTGGCGGGCGTGGCATTCGCCGAATGCCGGTCTTGCGTTGCTGGCCTTGTTGCCAGGTCTTGGTGCCAACGAACGATCCAGGCACAACTTGTCGCGCGCGATCATCGCGCCGGTGGTTGGCGCGCAATCGCTATTGCTGGTTGTCGTGCTGGCCTGTGCCATTAGTCTGAAACTAAGCGTTACGTCCGACTTGATGATCGCACTGAGTCAACTTGGTGCGATCGGTTTCGCCGTCGCGTTTGCATTTGCAATCGTCGGTGGACGAATGTTGCCGACGTGGGCGATCATGTCGTTGAGTATTTTTGGTTGCATGCTGATCAACATCAGCCTGTTCACGCCCACGCTTTCGGATCCGGGCGCTATCCCGCTTGGACCGACGAATATGCTGAGTCTGCTTGAATTCGCGTGGGCAGTACTTGCGCTAGCGCTGATCTGGATCGGTGTCCGTGGCTGGTGCGGTTTGCAGGCGCGGCCGCATGCGTTTTTGCCGACCGGTTCAACTTGAGGCAGGTTGCTCGGCAACCCCTCGCATCCAGCCCGCTTCTGTGGCAGCATTTTGTCCTTGGCCAATGCCGGGGTGATGACGATGCGCTGGATATTGCTGGTGGTGGCCATTCTTGGTTTCGCTCTCGCGTTTTCGGCGAAGTCGCCGGGACTGATGGGCATTGGTTTGCTGGTCGGATTCGTTGGATTGTTTGCCGCGCTGTTTTCATTTGCGGCGGCGCGGATCGCAGCGACAACGCGCCCAGATTCAACTTTGCTCACCGATCGCGATATCAGTGTGCTGCGTGCGAGTTTGAACAAGCGCGCTTCTGCTCCCGCTCCCGCTTCCACGTCGACGCCACCGGAAAAGTCCTGAAGCTGTGCGATCTGCGCGCTCCGCTGGCACGCGGAAAATACCGTAGGCATCCTTGGTCGCGTAGCCACATCTGCACGGATTGGACTAAAGTGTTGGTTCCGGGCGCGGCGCTCGTCGCGCGCATCGATCATGGAGACCGCCATGTCCAAGTTGTATCCCGTTCC
>JBDTLA010000093.1:0-7590 GCA_039935035.1 Rudaea sp.
TGCCGCCCGCCATAGCCGTCGTAGCCGATGACGGTGGTCCCCATGGCCATGGCTTCGAGTGGCACGAGGCCGAAGCCTTCGGCGGCGGACAAGGTGAGGAAGTAGCGCACGGAGCCAATACGCGCCAACAGCTCGGACTGCGCGATTGCGCCGCTGGCCAAAGGTTCGGAGAACTCTATGTGTGGCGCTTTCTGCGCTACGATTTCGCGCAATCGCTGCCAGGAATGCTCCCACGCCTCGACGATGCCCTTGCGATAGGGCAAAACGCGATTCGCCGGGCGTTGATTCCAATCCGGCACTGTGGGCAGGCGATCGAGTTTGATGAACGGCGCGATCACCGGTGCATCGAGCGCGTACACGCTGCGCAGGTAATTGGCGACAAAATCGCTGACCGCCACATAAGCATCCAGACGCATGTCGAGCAACGCATAGGTGTTGAAGCCCTGCACGTAGCACAGCTTGAATCCGGGCAGGCGCCAGCCGAAACACTGGTTGGAGAAACTTGGATTGACGATCAGGATATCTTGAGCGGTAATGTCGTTTTCCATTTGCTGCTGAGTGATCTGCGGCATGCGCAGGTCGTAGGCATGAATGCCGTGATCGGCATTTTCATCGGCAACGCTCACGGCAAACGCCTGAATGCCGAAATCGCGTTCCAGAATACGGCCAACGTGATACGCCATCCAGGTGCCGCCGTTGGGCAGATACGCGCCGATAACATAGACGCGCTGGAAACGATTCGGCGTGTTCATCAGTGCGCACGCGTCAGGGAGTTTTGTCGGCCGCAGGCGCGCTGTGATCGACTTGCACCTGTGATGACTTTGGCGCTTGCGATTGCCTGGTCGTTTGCGCTGAATCGAAGTCCAGCGTTGCGATGTGATCGTGCGCGTCGCGCGGCTGCGAATGCCGCACATGGACGCGCGCGGCCGCCACCGGTACCAGTTTGGGTTCGATGACTGCTGCTTTCGGTTTTGGCGGCGGCAGCAAGCTCAATCCCCCGACGGCTGCCGTGCCGTTGCGCGCGTCAACCGCATAGACGCTCACGGCCGTGGCTTTCGCCATTGGAGTCAAGGCAAACACCGTGTTGCGCGCCTGGTAATGGCGCGATTGAATTGGCTTGCCATCGGCGCCGATCCAGTCGACATATACATCGCCGCCGAATGCGTAGGCGGGCACCTGAATCAACACTTTCGTATCCCAGCGCGTGGGCGCAATCTGGAGTTGCAGCTTGCCTTTGGGCCGCGCCAATACCAACGCCGGGTCGCCCAACAGATTATACATTTCCACAAAATCGTGATCGGATATGGTTGCCTTGGCCGCGACGATGGCATCGCCGATCGTGCGTCCGGGCGTCAACAACTCATCGATCAGGTTTTTCGAATAGGTCGGATTCGGCGAATTCTTCCACGACGCCGCAAACACCGCCACCGCACCTTTGTCTGCTTCGCGCAAGAACTTTTCGCCGATGGAATCATCGGTAGGATTGTCGAACGGTGCGGAAAAACACGTCATCGCCAACACCATCGGATAGCGCCCCGCGTTATTGAGCTTGCCGACGTCATCGAGCGAAAACAAATCGCCCATCGGCCCGACGCGCCAGATGTACGAACCGCCATGCCCGAGGAAATGCACAAGCAGGTTTCCGGCGTCGAGATCGTTGCGCAAGGCCGTGCGCGCCTGCTCGTAATGTTCCTTGCTGCGGTCGTTGAAATCCGTGTACAGGCTGGTGGTGGCGAAGCCTTCACGATCCAGACTTTCGGCGAGTTTGTCCGAAGCGTTCTTGAACGACGCCACTTCACTGGTGCTGATGAAGGTCACGTCGCGCCGCCACGAACCAGGTGCGGGGTTGGTCAGGTAGGCGATGGTCTTGTCGACGATGGCCGTGACTTGCGCTGGAGTAACCACCGGGAATCGCCCGACTGCGAGCGTCGGATGGAAGTCGCCAGGCTTCAGGGCGACGAAGCCGTTGTCGCTCGCGGCTTGTCCCTCCGCGGTCGGATATTGCCACGTCGGAATGAGGTTACGAGTTGGTACTGCGTTGTCGGATTGCGCGTAAGCATAACTGTCCATACCGCCAAACCCGGCGCCCGGCAGAATCTCCGCGGTGGGCGGATCGGGCGTCATTAAGTACGACGCGCCACTCAGGCGACCGTTGCTTTCGTCGTGGTGGATTTCGGTACTGGCGTCGCCTACCAGCAGCAAATAACGCGGTTTGGTTTTCCAATGCGCCGTGCCCCAGACGACCAGATCGCGGATCGCACGCGGATGCGCGATGCCGCCATTGAACTGGTCGTAAACATCATCGACATCGAGCGTTTCCACGCGCAGGCCATGCGCACGATGGTATTGCGCCAGCGGCTTGATTGCGTCGAGCAGGGTCGGATACGCGACGATCAGGTAATCGAAGCCTTCACCGGGATTGCGCAGGTCGTTGGCGGCAACCGCGCGCACGAAGGCCGGTGCTGGAACGTGGCCGGCGACAAAAGAATACAACTGTACATTTTGCTTCGCGGCGGCCGCGCGATAATGGCCATTGCGCAGCGCAGTCAACGGGCGATAGATGCCATCTGTGCCGTACATGCCGGGCGTGCCAGTCCCGCGATAATCGATTTCAATGGGCGCATCGGAATCGGTCGAAAACGCCGATGCATCCGCGTCGAGATTGCCGCGGATGGGATACGTTACGCCCATCCAGTTGAACATCACCACATCGACAACGAAGCCGGTCTTGTCATCAGGCGCATTGCGTCGCGGCACGCTCAGTTCGAGTTGGTTACCCGCGGCTTTGAGCAGTTCGCGCGGCACGGTGATGTCTTTGCGCAATTCAGCACGTCCGTCCCACTCCAGCGTCTGCAACAATTTCCCGTTGAGGCTGACCGCAACCTGGTGATCCGGCAGCTTGGTCTTGCCCTTGACCGCGATGATGTTGGATACGCCGCGCATATTCAGCGTCAAGGTTGTCGGCGAGTTGCTCGAACGGGTATCGACATCGGCCGCATCGAACGACACCGCGAAAGGCTTGGCATCGATCGGTGTCAGCTTCGCCCATTGCCACACGTCGGGCTCGTCACCGGGCTTCATCTCGTGGCTGCTCAGACGCAGCAGGAGGTTTTCCTGTTCCAGATGCAGGCTGCGCTCCAAGGTGGCCGGTTTCCCGCCAGCCGGTGCTGCATGCTCGACCATGCGCGCATGCGTGCCGGGTGCCGCGCCAAGCAGATATACGTTCACCGTCGAATACGGGTCGTACCAACTCGACGGCCCATGCAGGGGCTGCCCAACCCATTCAATGTGTGCGTCGGCGCCGAACAATCCGTCCTTGTCGCCGATTACTCGAATTGGCACTTCATGGTCACGATTGAGCAGCACCAGATCGCTGCTGCGGCAACCTATCAATTGCGGTTGTCCGGCCACGATCGCCGCGTAATCCAGTGCATAGACACCGGAGTTTTTTACCTCGATATGCAGGCGGCCCGAACACGCTATCGCGTCGAGCGAGGCCGACAACATGAGCGCGATAAAAAATAACGGAACAACCCGCCGTGACCAAAGAAACATGATGATTCTATTGAAGTTGAGGCCACCGACTGCAATCTTTACGGCGGCAAATTGGAAAGATTGGCCAGTATAACGAACCTGCGTGCGCGCGCGCGTTTTTGCACGCTTGGAAGTGCCATCGAATCGAACGCAACAAAAGCTGAAACCATGGCAATGACCTTGCCCGCCCTGCGGACCCACCTCTATTTCCCGTCCCCCGCAAGGCGGGGTCCATTCCTAATTCCGTCCCCCCCCGCAAGGCGGGGTCCATTCCTATTTCCCCTCCCCCGCAAGCGCGGGTCCATTCCTATTTCCCTTCCCCCGCGTGCGGGGGAAGGTGCCGAAGGCGGAAGGGGGCGCTCTTGATCTTGCATGCACACAATCAAAAGCGCCCCCATCAATCCTACCGATAGCTTCCCCCGCTTTGCAGGGGAAGCGAACAGAACGCCAAATGCACATTGCATGATTTGGCGCTCAAATCATCACTTAGGTCTACAGACGAATCGGCCGCAGAGTCAGGGCGAACGATCCCTGCAAGTAGAAACCCAGACGCACTGGATTGATCCAAATCAAGCAGCCGCAGACTGCACTGCCATATCCTCGCGTCTTCCAAACCAGACGACGTTCCGCCGTCGTAATCGCACCCATGCCGCAACCACTTCGATCAATCCCGCCAACACCCGCCATGAGCCCGTTGCCGCCCGCATCCATTGAGCCGCGCGATCACATGCTGGATGCGTGCTTTCTCGGGCCGTATGGCGAAAACGACAGTCTGCTGGAAAAGCTGCTGGTGGAGTTCCTGCGCGACCATGTGTATTGGCGACGCAACTTCCATCCGGAAGATCCGCCGGCAATCAGCACAACCGCCGCACGCCATCCCGACTACCTGGATATGGAATCGCGTATGCGCGGCGAATTGCATCGTCTGTCTGCCGCGTTGAAGAAATCGGTACCGGTCCACAGCCCGCGCTATCTGGGGCACATGGTTTCGGACCTGCTGCTGCCGGGGTTGGCCGCGCAAATACTGACCCTGCCTTACAACCCGAACAACGTCAGCGAAGACGCCGCTCCGGTCACCGTCGACATGGAAGTGAAAGTCGGCCTGCAACTGGCGCGCATGGTCGGTTATCCGGACGACCCCGCGCAACCAGCGTGCGCATTCGGGCACCTGACATCTGGCGGTTCCGTGGCCAACTACCAGGCGCTGCGGTTGGCCCTGGCGCTGAAGAGTTTTCCGGTTGCGCTGCGTGCAGCGCAAGTGCCGGATCTAGTGCTGCCCGAGGACGATTGGGCTGCGTTCAACATGGCCACGGCCGATGTCATCGACTTGTTGCAGCAATGGCAGGATTGGCTGGACGCGCAAACTTCGAGCCTGCGCAAACAATGGCACGCGCGCGTACAAAACGAGCGCATTGAGCAACGTGGCTTGGCACAATTCTTCGCGATCCACGCCACATTGAAAGTGCCACTCGTGTTGGCACCCACCACAGCGCATTACTCGTGGAGCAAAGGTTTGAAACTGCTGGGTCTGGGTCGCGATCAATTGCGACTGCTACCAACGCGCAGCATGCGACTTGATCCGCAGGCGCTGGCCGAAACTGTGCAGCAATGCGTCCGTGAACGCCAGCCAGTGCTGATGTGCGTGGCGGTATTGGGCAGCACCGAATATGGCACCGTCGATCCGGTGGATGCGGTGCTCGCCGCGCGCATAGCCGCACGAGTCGATGGACTGGATTTTTGTGTGCACGTCGATGCCGCATGGGGCGGTTATCTGTCGACGTTGTTCCGCAACGAAGATGGCAGCTTGCGCCAGCGCGAGGATATGCTCGCCGAGTATCGACACTTCCCCAGCGTGGAAGTACACGCGGCATTCGCGGCGGTGGGCGACACAGATTCAATTACCATCGATCCGCACAAGATGGGCTATCTGCCATTTGGTTCGGGCGCGTTTATTTGCCGCGACCATCGAGCCGTGGCCTTGCTGGCCGAACGCGCCGATTACGTATTCCACGCGGCAACACCGGAAAACTACATGGAGCGCTATCGCAGCCTCGGCCAGTTCATCGTCGAAGGCTCCAAATCGGGTGCTGCGGCGGCGGCGGCCTATGTGACGCACAAGGTGCTGCCGCTCGACCATCTTCATTTCGGTCGCGTATCGCGACAGACCGTGCGCTCGGCCGAAATGTTCGTCGACCGGGCCCGCCAATTCGCGCTGGAAATGGCCGACTGCGTGCAGGTATTGCTACCGTTTGCCATCGATACCAATCTGGTCGGGCTGGCGCTTAATCCTGTCGGCAACACCAGCGTAGCCGCGACAAATGCTTACGTTCGTACCTTGCATGACATCCTGCGCATTGATCCGAAGCATCCGTTGCAGGACAAGGAATTCTTCGGCTCGATGACCAGCCTGCAACCGCAGATGCTCGGTGAAGTCGAAACGCTGCGCATCTTCACGGCGCTGGGCCTGGACCCGCATAGCATTGGCGCAGGCGAGGACAGCGAGCACCTTTTGGTATTGCGCCACACCCTGATGAACCCGTACGTGATCGATCACGAAAACGGCATTGACTATATCGATCGTTACTTTGAATTCCTCGCGCGCCACCTGCGTTCCCTGCCGCGCCTTGCTTCGAGCACACCGCAATGACGATACGTTCAAATATTGCCGAAATGTCCCAATCTGCTGTGCGCCCGCGCGATCATTCGCGTGAATGGGAGCATGAAGCCCTGCACAAATTGGCGCAGGAGGCGGCGCGCTCGGCAGATACGCACCTGCTCAAACTCAATTTCCCGGGTTTCGCGAATATTGACTTTTACTTCAAGGATGAAGCCACGCACCCGACCGGCAGCCTCAAGCATCGACTCGCGCGATCGCTGTTCCTGTATGCGCTTTGCAACGGACGCTTGCAGACGGGCCAGGCCGTGGTCGATGCATCGTCGGGTAGCACAGCAATTTCCGAAGCGTGGTTTGCGCGCATGCTCGGACTATCATTCACCGCGGTGATGCCGGCCAACACCGCGCCGCGCAAGATTCGCGACGTGCAGCTGTTGGGCGGGCATTGCGATCTAGTCGATGATCCCTCCCAGGTGCATGCGCGCGCCGCTGAACATGCCGCGCGCGGTGCCTGCCATCTGGATCAGTTTGGCCTGGCCGAACGCGCTACCGACTGGCGCGGCAACAACAATATCGCCGAATCCATCATCGGCCAGTTAGCCAACGAAACGCATCCACAACCCGCCTGGATCGTGTGCGGCGCCGGCACCGGTGGCACCTCGGCCACGATAGGACGTTACCTGCGCTATCGCCGCCTGCCCACGCGCTTGTGCGTGGCCGATCCGGCAGGCAGCGCATTCGTGCACGGCTGGCGCAGTCGAGATGCGTGCGCGACAGCCAGCCAAACCACGCTGATCGAAGGCATCGGCCGCCCGCGCGTGGAACCGGGATTCCTGTTCGACGTCGTCGATCACGTGATCGGCGTTCCCGATACCGCGTCGATTGCCGCCGCCTGGCTGATGGAAGAATTACTCGGTCGCCGCTACGGCGGCTCGTCCGGCACCAATCTGGTCGCCTGCCTGCAACTGGCAAGCACGATGCGGGCGCGCGGCGAAAGCGGCAGCATCGTCAGCCTGCTGTGCGATCGCGGCGAGCGCTACACCGAAACCCTTTTCGACGATACCTGGCTGCAGCGCCACAACATCCGGCGCGGCGAATGGGAACTCAAATTGCGACGTTGCATTGCCGAGGGAAGCTGGAGTGAGCCACTGGCGTGAATTTTGTAGCGGGCAGGCCTCATCGACACACACGCCAAACTTTCAACTTCATCTGACGCGAAGCTGTTTCGCCTTTCCCGCCTTCGACGGCTTGCCACAATAGACTTCATGTAGCGCTGCGATGATGGGTTGCACCGGACCGCTGGCAAGCATGTAGTAGATCGTCTGCGATTCGCGTCGCGTCGTCACCAGGCCTTCCTCGCGCAATCGTGCCAGATGTTGCGACAACGCGGACTGGCTCAAGTCGACACGCTCGTTGATCTGGCCGACGGACAATTCACCGCC
>JBDTLA010000094.1:0-9547 GCA_039935035.1 Rudaea sp.
AAGTCGGAGAGTCGCGTCTGTTAGTGCACCGTTCCGTTGAACTCGTACAAAGTCGTCCAGCAGCAGAATCGATAGCGCCATAAACGCATCATCGACTCTCCCATTTGCGTGCGATCGGTCAGGAATCTTTGACGGCCTGGCAAACGAAAAGGCCCTCGCAGAACAAGGGCCCAATCGATTGACATCTCAACTTTGAAATACCTGTTATTTAAAAAGGAATATCGTCCTCGTCGAAATTGTCCGCCGCAGGCGGCGGCGATGCCGGTGCGCTGCGTGCAGGTGCCGATTGCGGTCCGCGCGCGGGGCCACGTTCGCGACGCTCGCCACCACCACCGCCTGCATCGCCACGGCTGCCGAGCATCTGCATTTCATCGGCGATGATGTCAGTGGAATAGCGCTTGATGCCGTCTTTTTCGTATTCGTCGGTGCGCAACTTGCCTTCGATATAGACCTGTCCACCCTTCTTCAGGTATTCGCCGGCGATTTCGGCGAGACGGCCGAAGAATTTGACCCGGTGCCATTCGGTGCGTTCCTGCTGCTCGCCGGACTGCTTGTCTTTCCACGCTTCGGTGGTGGCGATGCGGATGCTGGTGATCGCCGTGCCGGTTGGGGTGTAGCGCGTCTCCGGATCGGCGCCGAGGTTGCCTACCAGAATTACCTTGTTTACTCCGCGTGCCATGTTCGTGCCTCTGTGCAATCCGGGATCAAGAGGCAACAGAATAGCATGGCGGCGGCGCGGCTTTGGTCGGTGATTGGCGCGAAAACGTGTAGGAATTTTGCCCGTCGGCGAAGCTTGATGGCAAAGTAACCACCCGGCCCGGCTATAATCCGGGGTTGAACGCACCTGTAGCCTTTATGCCGATGTCGACCGCCTCCGCGGAACTTTCCACAGCCATTGCCAGCTTTGCCGACGCACGCGCGCTGGCCGCCGCCGACATGGCCGCGGTGGACACGCTGATCCGCAAGCGCCTGGCATCGGATGTTGTGCTGATCAACCAGATCGCGGAGCACATCGTCGGTGGCGGCGGCAAGCGTTTGCGTCCGATGCTGGTGCTGCTCGCCGCACAGGCGGCGAGCTACCGAGGCCGCGATCACATCGTGCTCGCTGCGGTGGTCGAATTCATTCACACCGCCACGTTGTTGCACGACGATGTGGTCGACGAATCCGATCTGCGTCGTGGACGCGAGACGGCGAACAACCTGTGGGGCAATGCCGCCAGCGTGCTGGTCGGCGATTTTTTGTATTCGCGCGCATTCCAGATGATGGTCGAGGCCAACGACATGCGCGTGATGCGCCTGCTCGCAGACACCACCAACCAGATCGCCGAAGGCGAAGTGCTGCAGCTGCTCAACATCCACAATCCGGATATCGACGAGGCGGCGTATCTGCGCGTGATCGAGCGCAAGACTGCGGTGTTGTTCTCCGCGGCAACGCGCTTGGGCGGTTTGCTTGCGAATCTGCCGGCCGCGCAGCAACAGGCGCTGGCGGACTATGGCTTGAATCTCGGTTTTGCCTTCCAGATCGCCGACGACGTGCTCGATTATGTCGCCGATGCTGGCGCACTGGGCAAGAATATCGGCGACGATCTGGGCGAAGGCAAAGCCACCTTGCCATTGATCTATGCAATTGAGCAGGCCTCGCCCGCGCAGGCGGCGTCGCTGCGCCGTGCGATTGAAACCGGTGGACTTGATTCGCTTGAAAACATCATCGCCTCAATCCGCGATTCCGGTGCCATCGGCCGCGTTCGCGCCAAGGCGCAGGAATACGCTGATGCTGCGAAACGGGCATTGGCCACCGTGTCGCAGTCGCCTGCGCGTGATGCGCTTGAAGCGTTGGCAGATTATGCGCTGCACCGCGATCGATAAGTGATTGATAAGCGAAAACCACGACCATGCCAGCATCATGACGAATCATTGGCTGCAAACGCGCTTCGCCGTTCGGATTTGCACTCGCATTTTGATTGGTTGCGCCATGCTTGCCGGATGTAGCGTCGAAACGCCGCTCCCGCAACTGCGCCCCGATGTGCCGTCGAGTTGGCACAATTCACCGCAAGAATCGGGATCCGCGTCCGCCCCGGCACCAAATCTCGATTCGTGGTGGCGCGCGTTCGACGACGCGAAGCTCGACGCGCTGATGCAACGTGCGCTGGCGCAAAATCTGACCCTGCAACAGTCTCAACTTCGCTTGCGCGGCGCGCGCGCGCTGCAGCACCGCGCCGGCACGCAGTTCGAGCCGCAAGCCAATTTCCGCTCGTATTCGCAACCGGATCCGTCCGGCTCCACCAGCTATTACGAAATCGGATTCGATGCAGAATGGGAATTCGGCTTTTTCGGTCGCGGCGTAGGCAATGCGCGTGTGGCCGATGCCGACCTGCAAGTGGCCGCTACTGATGTCGAGGCCGCGCGCGTCAGCCTGGCTGCCGAAGTGGCGCGTGCGTACCTGGATCTTTGCGCGGCGCAAGCGCGCGCGAAGATCGCGTATCGAATCGTCGAGTTGCGTCAAAACCAGCAAAACCTTGGCCACGTGCAATTGCGCCTGCATCAAGTCTCGCAAGCGCACGTCGATGAACTCGATGTGGCGCTTGCGCAAGCAAAAGCCCAGGCCGATGCACCCGCGCTGCAAACCGTGCTCGCACAGCAGGCGTTGGCCGTATTGCTGGCCGAGACCCAACCCGACGCGGCATTGAAATCCGTCGGCCCGCTTCCGGCTGCCCCCAACGCCGCATTTGCGCAGACACCGGCAAACCTGTTGCGCACGCGCCCGGAAATCCGCAATGCCGAGTTGGCTGTGCTGCGTGCTGCAGGAAATCTCGGCATCGCCAAAGCCGATCTGTATCCAAAACTGTCGCTCGGCGGCAGCCTGCTTTCCTCGACGCGAATTGTCGGCGACATCGATCGTCCCAACAAGGCAATTCCTTCGATCGGCCCACTGATTGATTTGCCGCTGTTCGACTGGGGTGCGCGGCGCGATGTCGTGCATGCAGACGATGCCGCGCTGCAGGCGGCCGTGCTCGCGTATCGCCAGGCAGTGATCGAAGGCGTGGCCGAAGTTGAGTCCGCACTTGCGCAGTGGCAAGGCGCGCGTCGACAACTGGCCAGCGCAGACACGCTTGCCGACATGACAACTGCAGGCGCTGCACGCGCGCACAAGCTGCAACACATCGGCCTCGGCGATGCCAACGACAGCGCAACCGCAGATATCGGCGCCGCCCAGGCACAATTGCAGCGTCTGGATGCACAACACGCCGCCGGCATCGCCTACATCGCGCTGTACAAATCTCTCGGCGGAACCCTGCCGCCGCTGCGGATGGCGCATCACTGATGGTTGCCCTCGCGCGCAAGACACTATTTTACGAATGGCGAAAATTCCTGCCGGCCGCGCTGGCTGTCGCTTTTTCCGGTCTGCTGCTGTTGATGCAGGCCGCGCTGATGTTCGGCATCTTCGACAGCGCCAGCGTGTACGTGAGCAAATCTGCGGCCGACCTTTGGGCCGGCTATCCCGGTACGCAGACGATCGAACTGGGCCGCTCGATTCCACGCGATACGGAAATGTCGCTGTTGATGGACCCAGCCGTGCAACGCGTCGAACCGTTCGACTGGCTCGATGGCAACTGGCGCGGCCCGGCCGAACTGGGCAGCGTGTCGGTATTCATTTCCGGTATCGACCCGAGCCCGCAGGGATTGATGTTCACCTATGCGATTCCCGCGAAACTGCGTGCGTTGCTGAATGAACCCGGCAGCGTGATCGTCGACCGCGCCGATTTGTCGAAACTGGGTCTGGTCGTCGGGGGCACTGCGACGTTGAATGGCCATCGCGTGAAAATTGTCGCCACCAGCACCGGCCTGCGCGCACTCGGCGGCGTCAATATCGTCACGTCGCTGGCGACGGCACGACGCTTGAATGCGGATACGACAGATCGTGACAAGGTCGCCTATTACGTGGTCAAGCTGCGCCCAGGTGCGAACCCGGAACAAGTGCGCGATCGCATCCAGCAGGCGTGGCCGCAGCACCGCTTCACGGTCTGGACGAAAAAGGAATTCGCGCACACCGCCGCGACCTATTGGATGTTCGAGACCGGTGCCGGGTTGGGCTTCGTGTTTTTCACGTTCATCGTTTTTCTTGTCGGCACGGTCATCACCAGTCAAACCCTGGTCGCCGCGGTAGCCAGCCACGTGCGCGAATACGCAATGCTCAACGCGCTCGGTGCCGGGCGCGGCATACTGCGCGGCGTGGTATTGGAACAGGCGTTGTGGGTCGGCGGTTTCGGCGTGGCGCTGGGCGGTGTACTCAGCGCCGGCCTGATGTTGCTTGCGCGCAGCCAGGATGTTCCGGTGGCGTTCGATGCCACCGCCGGCACTGCCTGCGCGATCCTGGTGCTGGCCATCGCGCTGTTGTCCGGCATGATGGCCGTGCGCACGCTCAGCCACCTGGAACCGGCGAACTTGCTGCGCTGACGCCATGTCGATGACACACGCACTCATCGCCGAAAACGTTGCCAAGTCCTACGCCACCGGCAAGGTCGCCACGCGCGTGCTGGAGGATTTGTCGATCGCGCTGGAACCACGCGAACTGGCGCTTGTGCTCGGCCCATCGGGTTCCGGAAAAAGCACTCTGTTGGCGATATTGAGCGGTCTGTTGAAACCGGATCGCGGGCGCGTTACCGCGCTGGGTGAGGATTTGTGGAAATTGTCGCGTGCTGAACTCGAACGCTTCCGCCTGCAGCACACGGGCTTCGTGTTCCAGGGTTTTAATCTATTCCCGGCACTGACTGCGGTGGAACAGGTCATGCTGCCACTGGGTTATTTGGGCCTGGATCGCAACACCGCGCAGAATCGCGCGCTGGCCGCGCTAGAAGAAGTCGGCCTGGGCCCGCGCGTCAAGCTTCGGCCACTGGAAATGTCCGGCGGCGAAAAACAACGCGTGGCCATCGCGCGCGCGCTGGCGAAGAAGCCACAACTGCTGTTCGCCGACGAACCGACCAGCGCATTGGACAGCGTGAACGGCAAGATCGTCATCGATTCGCTGCATCGCATCGCACGCAGTTTCGGCGCGACGGTTGTTTGCGTCAGTCACGATCATCGTCTCGCCACCAGCGCCGATCGCGTCATCACCATTCAGGATGGGCTTATCCTGTCGGACAAGACGCAAGGCAAAACCGCATCGCTTCCGGAATTATCCGCATGAATCGCAAAATTTTCACTCCCGCCGGCAGCATTGCCGCCGTCGCTTTGGCATCAATTGTGTTGGCTGCCTGTTCCCGCGCGACGCCTGACGCGCAGAAATCGACAGCGCAACTTGCGAAATCGCAGTACATCGCCATGGCCCGCGGACAGGTGGATGTACCCGGCGGTCTGATCCGGATCGCCGCTCCGCGCGACGGCATCATTGCGCAACTGCACGGCGAACCCGGTAGCGACGTCAAAGCCGGCGACATACTTGCAGTGCTCGATCCGACTCAGGCGGAAACCACGGCGGCCATCGCCAAAGCTGAATTCGACGCAGCCATGGCGCAAACCACCGCACTGCGTGCGCGCGTGGCCAGCGTCAAGCAACGCGCAGATCGCGCCCATCAAGCCGCACAGGCCGGCGCCGCCAGCGGCCAATCCGCCGAAGATGCTGCGCAAGCGCTGGCCGAACTCAACGCGCAGATCGCCGAAGCTGCGGCCACCGCGCAAGCCGCGCAACAGCGACTCAAACAGGCGCATCACGAAGTGGAAATCCGTACATTGAAGGCGCCCGTTGCCGGGCGGATCGTCGCGCGCTCCGCGCATGTCGGCGACGTGGTTTCCCCGCAATCCAATGCGGCGCTTTTCACCTTGCTGCCCGACGCCGCGCATATCGTGCGCGCCGAGCTCAACGAGGCATTTGTCGGCAAAGTCGTGATCGGCATGCATGCCGATGTAGTCGCCGACGTTGACAACGGAAAAGTATACAAAGCCACGCTAACCCGCATTGGCGAGGTGTTCGGACCAAGCAAACTCGTCGAAGACTCCCAGGAAGTCTCCGACACCCGCGACGTCGAATGCATCCTCACTCTGGAGGGCAAGGAACTGCGTGTCGGGCAACGCGTTCAGGTGCGGTTTTTGCCGAAGTAGCCGGGATTTGTGATGCGAGATTCGGTATCTCCCGCCTCACCCCCCAAACGCCTCGGCAAAAAATGCATGCATCAACGCATATGCGCGCCGCGCGACTTTCGCGTTGTACTGACAGCCAGCGCCCGAATGGGTATCGGTCGGAATTGCAAAGCAATGCACCGCGCCGCCATAGTTGACGAACTGCCAGTCGACGCCGGCAGCGCGCATTTCCTTCTCAAATCCAAGAATCGCCGACTCGGGCGTGTACGTGTCGTCGGCTCCATTCATTGCCAGCACCTTGGCCTTGATGTTCTTCGCCAGAGCCGGATCGGCGGTCGTCAAACTGCCATGGAATGTGGCGACGCCGGCAATGTCCGCACCCGTGCGCGCGAGATCAAGCGCGACGGCACCACCAAAGCAAAATCCGATTGCACCCCAATGCTTGCCGTCGAGCGGCGCGCCGCCTGCCACCGCTTTCAACTTGGCCAACGCGGCGACAATGCGCGCACGCATCACGTCGCGATGCTTGTACATGTCAGCAGCTGCCGCAGCCGCCTCTTTCGCTGTTTTTGGCCGTACGTCGACGCCGTAAACGTCGGCAACCAGGATCACATAGTCGCGGCCGGCGATCTTTTTCGCCAATGCAACCTGGTCCGGATTCATGCCCATCCAGTCCGGCGCCATCACCAATCCGGGGCGCGGCGTTTTCACGGCATCGTCGTACACGAGCACGGATTGCATCTTCTTGCCGTCAACACTGTAGTCGATATTTTTCGTCACCATTGCCGCGTGCGCGGAGGTAGCGGCCAAACTCAGCAGCAACGCAACACCAATCCAGAACTTCATGACGCAATCTCCACTGTGTTGGGATTTCCATAATACTGCGCCTGCTACACTCAACGCTTGTTACTTGACCCGGAATCTGAGGAGTTTGACCATGAAATCCGCCTGCATCGCCATTGCCGTGCTTGGAGCAACCATCGCCACCACCGCCGTTGCCCAGCACAAACCCGAATCCGTGATCCATTACCGCCAAAGCCTGATGACGGTAATCGGCTGGAATCTCGGCGCGATGGCGGAAATGGTCAAGGGCAAGACGCCATGGGATACGCAACAGTTCACACAGCGCGCCGAACATCTGGAATCACTCGCGCCGCAGATTCCGGAGGGCTTCACGAAAGGTTCCGACAAAGGCGCCAAGACCGATGCGAAAGCCGGCGTCTGGTCGAACCCGGATGACTTCCACGCCAAGGCCGACGACCTGGTAACCGAAACCAAGGCGCTAGTGGCCGCGACGAAGACCGGCGATGCGGACAAGATGAAACAACAGTTCAAACAAACCGCACACGCGTGCAAGGCCTGCCACGACAAGTACAAGGCGGATTAGCGCTGGTATTTCAATCTGGCATTGAAGAAGTAGATCAAGAGCGCCCCCTTCCGGCTGCCGCCACCTTCCCCCGCTACGCAAGGGCAGGAAACCATTGGGCAAGCGGCAAGAGAGGAACTCGTTCCCCGCGAGCGAAAACGCATCGATTACCCTTCCCCCGCGAGCGGGAACCGTAGCTACTTCCCTTCCCCCGCAAGCGGGGCCCGTACTTACTTTTCCTTCCCCCGCAAGCGGGGGAAGGTGGCGGCAGCCGGAAGGGGGTAGCTTCAGAAGTTGAACGAATCAATCATCGCGAAGGTGCTTGAGGCAAGCTATCGCTAACCCGAATACCGGACCAGTGCGACGACTGCGGCAATCGCAACGCCGAGCAACAGCAGCGCCCGCCACCATGGCGCAAATCGTAACGACACGGTTTGCGCCATCGATTTGCGACCGCTGATCATCGGCCGGATAAAGTCCACGCGCGCGAACAGCAGATACGCCAGCACCGCGGCGATGTGCAACACAATCAGCACCAGAAGCACAGTCTCGTTCCAGTGATGCACGCGCGTCATCAGCTTCACGGTCGCGCTGGAAACGTGCGCGGCGAGCGGGCCTTCGGTGATGATGTCGTCGCTGCTGAACAAGCCGCTGAACGCCTGCACAAACAGGCAGGCAAGCAGCGCCAGCACCGACCAGCCGCCGAGCGGATTGTGTCCGACAGTATTTTGTGGATTTGTGGATAATTGCGCTTTCAAGTAACGCCATGCCGCACGCGGTCCGCGCACGAAGTCGGAGAACCGGCTGGTCTGCGAACCGGCGAAGCCCCACAACACGCGAAACAGCAGCAGCGCCAGCGTCGCGAAGCCGAAGCGCATGTGCCAGTCCATGTCGAGCCAATGGAACTTTCCCGTCGCGTATTGAAAAGCGATCAATATCACCAGAAGCCAATGGAACAATCGCGTCGGCAAATCCCAAACGCGCTGCGAAGTCTCGTTCGTGTTTGTGTTCATGCAATACCCAACCCTTCAATCTGCGCAAGCTCGCCGTCAAATCCGGCCAGCCGAGCAAACTCATGCCCACGTTGCGCGTAATCGCGATACGCGTCAAAACTCGGCGCGCCCGGCGACATCAAGACAACGCCGCCGGACGCCGCGATTGCGCGAGCGCGTGCTACCGCCTCATTCAGCGAACCGACGGATTCCAGCATGAATCCTGGCATTTCGACCCCAGCCAGCGCCGCCGCAATCCGCGCGCCATTGGCACCCATGGTAACGATTGCGCGCGGCGGTTGCCGACGCACGTATTCGACGAACACTTCCCAGTCGACGCCGCGATCAAAGCCACCGACCAGGACAACGACGTCGCGGCCAGCGTATGCACGCAGCGCCTCAACCGTCGCATACGGTGTCGTAGCGATGCTGTCGTTGACGTATTCGAGGTCGCCGCGCTGGCCAAGCGATTGCAGGCGATGCGGCAAAGCGCGAAAACTCGCAACGTATTTTGCCAATTGCGCGGAATCCAGGCCCGCCGCATCGATCACAGCCAAACACGCACACACGTTGTGCGCATTGTGCAATCCGGGCAACGGCACATCGGCTAGCCGCAGCACCCGAACCGCGCCGCGGCAAATCCACTCACCGTCCACATGCCAACCCTGCGGCATGCCGAATACGCGGCGATCGGAATGGCCTGCGGTCAGATCCAACAACTTTGGCTGTGCTGCTACGATCAGGCACTGTGCATGTTTGCCAATGGCCAGTTTGTCGGCAACATAATTTTCGCGCGACCCATGCCAGTCCAAATGTTCTTCATACAAATTCGTGATGACGGCGATCGTCGGCGCACCCTCAAAATCACGCGTCTGGAAACTCGAAAGCTCGATCACCCACCAGTCCGGTACGCGCGGGGGATTTGCCAGATCCAGCAGCGACATGCCGATGTTTCCCGCCAGCGCGACGCATCTTCCACTGTTTCGCAGAATATGCGCGATGAGCGCGGTAACCGTGCTTTTGCCCTTGGTGCCCGTGACGCAGATGGTGCGTGCATCAGGGTTTTCCGCAAACCACAACGCGCTGGCCGAGGTGAATTGCACGCCGGCTTGCA
>JBDTLA010000095.1:0-9514 GCA_039935035.1 Rudaea sp.
CGCGATGCGCTCGCGGAACTGCGCGGTCTTGCCGCGCAACTCGTCGTCGGACAAGGCCTGGAATTCGGGTTCCAGCGTGTTGATCTTCGCGACCGTCTTGCCGAGCTGGCGCAGCACGCGTTCATTGCGGCTGCCGAAAATTCGCGTCAGGAAAGTATTGAGCATGGGTCGTCTTCGATTGGGGTCAGTGCCGCGTCAAGCGCGGTTTTATGCTCTTCATGCGTTGCCGCGCGCAGGCCTGAGTCCGAGCACTGCGTGGATTTGAACCAGGGTCTTACCAGATCGTCCGCCCAAAACTGCGGGAACTGACCTAGTCTTCGCGGCCTGCATCGACAAGACCGCTAATGATACGGTGACCCCGGCCCAATAAAAACCAGTTTGTGCCGCGCACGGCTGGTTTCAAGGTTTTGGACGGTGCAACGAGCAGGGTTGGAAGCGGCAAGAGCGCCCGTCCCCAACGGCACTCAGCGTAACGATTCGTTGTTCCGGCGCAAGCCGGGAGGACCGAGTCGTGATGTATTTCGAGACCTCAAATTGAGGGTATGGGGCCGCAAGATGGCGCTTTGCGCGCCACTACCCGCGTGCCGCGCGCGTCGATTTCACATAGGCCATCGGGTTCACTGCGTGCCCTTTGAGCCACACCTCGAAATGGCAGTGCGGCCCGGTCGAGCGACCGGTCGAGCCGACTTTCGCGATGGTTTCGCCCGCGTGGACGCGTTCGCCAACGTGAGCGACCAGCGCCGAGTTGTGCGCGTAGCGCGTCATGTAGCCGTTGCCGTGATCGATCTCGACCACGTTGCCGTAGCCGGTGCGCGTTGCGTTCCACGTGACCACGCCGTCGGCCACGGCGCGAATGGAACTGCCGGCGGGCGCATCGAAATCCAGCCCCATGTGATGTTCGACCTTGCCGGTGAACGGATCGGTACGCGAGCCGAAGCCCGAACCGATGTATCCGTCAACGACCGGAAAACCCTTGGGCACAAGGGCGCTATCAACGCGACGATCGAGCAGCAAATCCTGCAACACGCCAAGGCGCACCTGCTCGCTTTGAAACTGGCTGCGCAATTCGGCAATTTTATTGGCCATGTCGGGGTTGAGCGATTGCGAAACCGCGCCTGGGTCTTCCGGGCCACCCATCGCCGGGGCCGACTGGAAATCGAATTCGTTGCTGTCGAGCTTGCCTACCTCGGCCAGACGTTGGCCCAACGCATCAAGACGCAGTGCGCGAGCCTGCAACTGCCCGAGTTGCACGGCGAGCGCATCGAGATTGCGCTGTGCATGGGTTTGCAGTTCGTCCAGGCTGTGTTGCTGGGTCGAGATCTGCGCACGCAGATGGTCAAGTTGGTTGAGGGTATGATCGCGTGGACTGGCGAACAACATGGCGGCTGTGAAACCCACGCCCACGAAGGCCAGGATGACGATGGTTGCCAATCCGGCAAGTTTTGCGCGGATGCGCCAGGAGTTCAGGTTCACGTTAGTCGGCGTAGCATGTGGCTTGGCAACGATAATAATATTCATGCGTTGGCTTCGAATTCGGGCTGGCTTCAAACCAGGATTAATACGTTGCAATCCACAACCACGCATCCGAGAAAAACCACTCGCGCCAAATCCGTCGGCGACTGCAAACCCGTGGCGGCGCTTGCGGCGCGCGCTCGAGCGCTGGATGCATTGGATCGTAAACTACGCCAACCGCTACCGGAAAACCTGCGTCGCCAATGTTGCCTGGCGGACGTGAATGCCGGACGGCTCGTCTTTCTGGCGAGTTCCTCGGTCTGGGCGGCCAAATTACGCTTTTATCAAACAGCGCTGTTGACCGAAGCCCGCATGATTTCGGGCTTGCAGATCGAGAAATTCGTCGTGAAAGTGGCTCCCCTGCCCCCCGTTCCCCCGGAGCAGACCAGGCGTAAACCGCTTTCGCATGCCACTGCCGAACACCTAAGAGCAGCGGCGCAATCCATCGCCGACCCAGAACTTCGGGAAGTGTATCTCCGGCTGGCGTCCATCGCCGATAATCGTTGTTCCATCCCCGGTAGCCGATGATCCGCCAACCGCGGGCGGATTTTGTGACAGCCGTCGGGTTTTGTTACATCGCCTGCGCGGGATGCGCGTAGGAGATTGGAGCCTTGGCAGGATCGTCGAAGCTGACCTCTTCCCAGGCCTTCACGTCGGCAATCAAGGTACGCAATAGCAGGTTATTCAATTCGTGGCCGGACTTGTGGCCGAAGAATGCCCCGATCAGGCTGTGCCCGAGCAGGTACAAGTCGCCGATCGCATCGAGGATCTTGTGTTTGACGAATTCGTCTTCGTAGCGCAGGCCGTCTTCGTTGAGCACGCGGTAATCATCGAGCACGATGGCGTTGTCCATCGAACCGCCGAGTGCCAGGTTCTTCTCGCGCAGCATTTCGATGTCGCGCATGAAGCCGAACGTGCGCGCGCGACTGACTTCCTTCACGAACGACGTCGTGGAAAAGTCGATTTCGGCGGTGGACGTACGGCGGGTGAAAATTGGATGGTCGAAGTCGATCGAGAAACCGACCTTGAAGCCGTCGAACGGCTCGAAGCGCGCCCATTTGTCGCCGTCACGCACGATCACGGGCTTCTTGATGCGCACGAAGCGCTTCGGTGCGGATTGCTCTTCGATACCTGCCGACTGCAGCAGAAACACGAACGGACCAGCACTGCCGTCCATGATCGGAACTTCCGGCGCGGACAGGTCGACATAAGCGTTGTCGATGCCCAGCCCGGCAATGGCCGAAAGCAGGTGTTCGATGGTGGCGATACGCACATCACCCTTCACCAGCGTGGTGGAGAGGCGGGTATCGCCTACATTTTCGCAGGAAGATCGAATCTCAACGGGTTCCGCCAGATCCACGCGACGGAACACAATCCCTGTATCCACCGCTGCAGGTCGCAGCGTCATGTAAACCTTTTCACCCGTATGCAGACCGACACCCGTCGCGCGTATGACATTCTTGAGCGTACGCTGTCTGATCATTTTATTGTTTGTCCCGGTGGGCAAAAGCTGGCAAAACGCGCCGAATCGTAACACACGTGAAAACGTGAGAGAAGCCGACGAGTGCAAATTCCCCACAACTGTGGTGTAAATACGACATTGTACGCTTGCAAGGGGGAATGCACAAAACGACGACGACGTTTCCGCCGCCGACGGAGAATGGCGCGACTACGCCGTCGCGCCGTTGGCAATGGCCGATGCCGTACCTAGTCGGCCTGGCGGCGCAGGAAAGCCGGGATGTCCAGGTAGTCATTGCGTGTTTCCGGCTTGCCGGCCGACGCTACACCCGCGGCGCGCATGGCCGGAGTGGGTGTGGGCTCCAGATAGTCGCTTGGCATATTGTCGGTACCGGTGCGTGCGACCAGGCGCGGACGCTGGGCTGGCACTGCCTCTTCGCGGCGCACGGGTAAGCGTGTCGCCCCGCGATTGAGTCCGGTGGCCACGACAGTCACACGAATGTCGTCTTTGAGGTCGTTGTCCAGCGCCGTACCAATGACGACGGTGGCGTCTTCGGATGCGAACTGGTGCACGACATCGCCGATTTCGTTGAATTCACGCATGGTCAGGTTCGGACCGGCCGTGACGTTGACGAGAATGCCGCAGGCCCCGGAAAGATTGACGTCTTCGAGCAGCGGATTGTTGATCGCTGCCTCGGCGGCCGCACACGCGCGATCGTCGCCGCGCGCGATGCCACTGCCCATCATCGCCATGCCCATCTCGCTCATCACGGTGCGCACGTCGGCAAAGTCGACGTTGATCAAACCCGGGCGGGTGATCAGATCAGCAATACCCTGGACAGCCCCAAGCAATACGTCGTTGGCGGCCTTGAACGCACTGAGCAAGGTGACCTCGCGACCGAGTACGGTCAGCAGTTTTTCGTTCGGCACGGTGATCAGCGAATCAACGTGCTGCGACAGATCCTCGATACCCTTGAGCGCCACTTGCAAACGCCGGCGACCCTCAAACGGGAACGGCTTGGTGACGATGGCCACGGTGAGAATGCCCATTTCCTTGGCCAGTTGCGCGACCACGGGTGCAGCACCCGTGCCGGTGCCGCCGCCCATGCCGGCGGTGATGAACACCATGTCCGCACCGGTCAGCAGTTCGACGATGCGCTCGCGATCTTCCAGCGCGGCCTGACGGCCGACTTCTGGATTGGCGCCGGCACCCAGACCCTTGGTGACGTTGCCGCCGAGTTGCAGCGTGAGTTTGGCGCCGGTGCTTTTGAGCGCCTGCGCATCGGTGTTGGCGCAAATGAAATCCACGCCATCGACGTGCGAATTGACCATGTGTCCCACGGCGTTGCCACCGCCGCCACCGACACCGATCACCTTGATCACCGCATTGGGTGCGAGTTTTTCGACCAGTTCAAACATGATTGCCAACCTCCGCTAGGTAAAATATTTACTCAAGTTTTTTTAGTTGCCGACAACGCATCCCGCGCCGCCGGTTGCGATGAGCAGGCGTATGCCCACCGCGTCGCCCTTGCCCGGGCCGTGGATCCATTTCGGACCCTGCCGCGCTTCCTTGCGCGACATCGAACTCCCTCTCCCCCATCGCGAGCGATGGGGGAGAGGGTTAATCGTCAAAATTCGCCCTTGATCCAGTGCAACACCCGATCCCACGCCTGGTTCACGCCACCCAACACCGGTGTCGGCGTGAGCATGCGCACGTTTTCCTGGCGGCTGCCGTACAACAACAGGCCCACGCCGGTGGCGTGGATCGGGTTGCTGACCACTTCGGCCAAACCGGTCACGTGCTGCGGCAGGCCGACGCGTACCGGCAGGTGAAAAACCTCTTCGGCCAGTTCGATCACGCCCTCCATCTTCGACGCGCCACCGGTCAACACGACCCCGGCTGCAGCCATGCTCTCGTACCCGGAACGGCGCAATTCGGCCTGCACCATCGCGAACAGTTCCTCGTAACGCGGCTGCACCCACTCGGCCAGCGTCTGGCGCGCCAACCGCCGCGGCGGGCGATCGCCGACGCTGGGTACCTGGATGGTTTCCTCGGCATGGGCCAGTTGCGCCAGCGCGCAGGCGTACTTGACCTTGATTTCCTCGGCATGCGCGGTGGGCGTACGAAAGCCTTGCGCGATGTCGTTGGTGACCTGATCGCCGCCGATGGGCAACGACGCAGTGTGCCGAATGGCGCCTTGGGTGAAGATGGCAATGTCCGTGGTGCCCGCGCCAATATCGACCAGGCACACGCCCAATTCGCGCTCGTCCTGCACCAAGATCGCCTTGCTCGATGCAATTGCCGCGGGAATCAGGTCGTCCACCTGCAGGCCACAGCGGTTCACGCACTTGGTGATGTTCTGCGCCGAACTGACCGCCCCGCTGACAATGTGCACATTGGCTTCCAGGCGCACGCCGCTCATGCCGATCGGATGGCGGATGTCCTCCTGGCCGTCGATGATGTATTCCTGCGGCTCCTTGTAGAGCACGCGCTGATCGGCCGGAATGGCGACGGCACAGGCAGCGTCCAATACATGATCGACATCGCCAGCGCTGACTTCACGGTCGCGGATCGGCGCGGTGCCGTGCGAATTGCGGCCCTGAATGTGGCTGCCGGAGATTCCCGCATACACCGAGCGAATCTCGCAGCCGGCCATGAGTTCGGCTTCCTCGACGGCGCGCTGGATCGACTGCACGGTGGATTCAATATCCACGACCACGCCGCGTTTGAGCCCGTGCGAGGCGTGCGAGCCGATACCGATCACTTCCACGGTTTCGCCCGGCGTGTATTCGCCGACGATGGCCACGATCTTGGACGTACCGATGTCCAGGCCGACGATCAAGGATTTTTCGTCTTTCGATTTCATCATGAGCGTGCCTTGGCAGCCGCGGCGGCGCCAGTGTCGGGGGTGGCTGTGGGCGAATCGGGCACGACCACGGGTGCCGCCCATTGCACGGCAAACCCATTGGTATAGCGCAAATCGACGTGGTCAAAACCGCTGGAATGACTCGGACTCAATTGTGGATACACCGCCAGGAAGCGCTGTAGCCGCGCGTGGATATCCTCGTGCCCGAGCGCGATGGAGCCGCCGCCGGAAAGTTTGATCGTCCAGCTGCCGCGCGCGTCCTGGCTTACACCGGCCAGGATCAATCCGGTTCCGGAAAGGGTTTGCTGGGCCTGCTTGTAGAAATTCACGACGTCAGCGAGCGCGCTTGCCGGTCCGTCGAGCTGCGGCAGGCCTTGCAGGTCGCCGCTGCCCGGTATGCTGAACAGTTCACCATTGCGATCGATCAGGCGCGAGCTGCCCCAGCGCGCGAACGGCTGGCGTTCGCGCACTTCCAGAACCAGCGTATCCGGCCAGCGCTTGCGCGCTTCCACGCTTGCCACCCACGGCAGCGCGGCCACGGATTTGCGCACATCTTCCATTTGCAGTGCGAAGAAGCCCGTGCCCAACTGGCTTGACGACGCCGCGCGAATCTGTTCGGCGCTGACATGCGCAAAAGGGGCCTGGACCTGGATGTAGCGAACCGGCCAACGATCCACGGCGATCCAGCCATTGAGCACGCCGATGATCGGCAGCGCTACCAGCGTCAACGCAATCGCCCAGGCACTGATCTTCAGGAGCAGGCGTTGGCTCATGGCTGGCCTCCGGATGCATGCGCGAAGCTCGTTTCGAGGATGCGCCAGCACAGCGTATCGAAATCAACACCAACCGCAGCAGCTGCCTTTGGCACCAGCGAATGGCTGGTCATCCCCGGCGCCGTGTTCACTTCCAGCAACCAGTTGCGCCCGCCGTGGTCGCGCATGACGTCCACGCGACCCCAACCGGAGCAACCCAGCGCATCAAATGCGGCGAGCGCGAGGCTGCGCAGTTGCGCTTCGTCCGCGCCATCGAGGCCGGGACAAACATATTGCGTATCGTCGGCGATGTACTTGGCGTCGTAATCGTAGAACTCGCCCTTGGGTACGATGCGAATACTTGGCAAGGCTTCACGGCCAAGGATGCTGACGGTGAATTCAGGCCCGACGATCAATTGTTCCACCAGCAAATCGCCCGCATAGCGCTTGGCCAGATCGACGGCAGCCGCCAGCCCGCTCGCGTCGAACACCCGGGTCACACCGACGCTGGAGCCTTCGCAGGCCGGTTTGACAATCAGTGGATAGCCCAGCTTCTTAGCGACTTCATGCACGTCGCCGCCGCGTGGCAGCGGCGCGAATTGCGGGGTCGGCAGACTCAATGCGTTCCACACCCATTTGCTGCGGATCTTGTCCATGCTCAAGGCAGAACCGAGCACGCCCGAGCCGGTGTACGGAACGCCCAGCGATTCCAGCGCGCCTTGCAACACGCCATCCTCACCACCGCCGTGTTGGCCGTGCAGAATATTGAACACGCGCGAAAAATGCCCGGCGCGCAGCGCGTCAAGCAATGCGGGGATGCCGTCAATTCCATGCGCATCGACACCGCTGCGCTTGAGTGCGTCGAGCACGTTGCGTCCCGAATTCAGCGACACTTCGCGTTCGGCCGAAGCGCCACCCATGACCACGGCGACGCGACCGAAGCGGCGCGGATCACTGGCTTGAGAGCCTGAATTCGGGATTCGGGATTCTGGGTTGGATTGGGTGGTCATTGGCCAACTTCCTGCGCAAGCAAAGACCCACGGGTTTGAAGCGCCGCAGCCGCCGCACCGATATCGCCGGCACCGGCGAGCAGCAACACATCGCCGTCTTCAAGCAATGCAGGCAGCGTCGTGGACAGTTCGTCGAGATGATCGATCAGCACCGGGTCGACCTTGCCACGCGCACGCACCGCGCGGGCCAGGGCATGCGCGTCGGCACCAGGTATCGGCGCTTCGCCAGCCGGATAAACCGCCGTGAGTACCAATACATCGACATCGGCCAGCACCTTGGCGAAGTCGTCGAGCAGATCGCGCGTGCGCGTGTAACGGTGCGGCTGGAACGCGACGACGAGACGATGCTGCGGCCAGCCGCTGCGGGCAGCTTCGAATACGGCGGCCAGTTCACGCGGGTGGTGCGCGTAGTCTTCGACCAGTTGCACCTGACCATGTTCAAGCGCCAGCTTGCCGCGCATCTGGAAGCGCCGCCCCACGCCTTCGAATTGATCCAGCGCCCGCGCGATGGCCACCGGCTCGACGCCCAGTTGCCAACCGACGGCCGCGGCCGCCAACGCATTGCGCACATTGTGCTGGCCGGGTAGATTCAGGTTTACCGCAATCACGTCTTCACGATCTGGCAAATGCAATGAAAAATGCATGCGCGCGCCAACCTGGCGCACGTTCGATGCACGCACGTCAGCCGTGGCGTTCATTCCGTAGGTGATGACGCGACGCGCGGTGTCGTGCGCCAACTGCGCGGTTTCTACATCGTCGGCACACAGCACCGCCAGCCCATAGAACGGCAGCCTGTGCAGAAAATCCCCGAACGCCTTCTTCAATTGTTCGAAGTCGCCCGCGTAATTTTCCAGATGATCGGCATCGATGTTGGTGACGATGGCCACGATCGGATTGAGCAACAGGAACGACCCGTCCGACTCATCGGCCTCGGCAACCAGATACTTCCCGGTTCCCAGCCGCGCATTGGCGCCGGCTGCTACCAATTGGCCGCCGATCACGAACGTCGGATCCATGCCGCCTTCGGCAAGCACGCTGGCCACCAGGCTCGTGGTCGTGGTTTTGCCATGCGTGCCGGCGACCGCGATGCCGCGCCGGAAACGCATCAATTCACCGAGCATTTCCGCACGCGGGATGATCGGCAGGCGATGTTCGCGCGCCGCATTCAATTCCGGGTTATTCGCCGCGATCGCCGAAGAGACGACAACAACGTCTGCCTGCGCAATGTTGGCCTCGCGGTGGCCGTTGAAAACTTCGATTCCTAGGCTACGCAAACGCTGCGTCGTCACCGTTTCGGATTTGTCCGATCCGGAAACAACATAGCCCAGGTTGTGCAGCACTTCGGCGATACCGCACATGCCCACGCCGCCGATGCCGACGAAATGTACGTGTCGGAAATCCACACCCACGCGAGCGGCCGTTGCGGCTGAGGTTGCGCGCACGTTCATGCAGCCACCTGCATGCAGGCATCGGCAATGCGTGCCGCGGCATCGGGCTTGGCGAGGGTTCGCGCGTTTTGCGCCATTTGCAGCAAGCGTGGGCGGTCGGTCACTATTTCGAACGCCGCAGCCAGACGCGCGACAAAACCTTCGCCTTCAGCGACCAGCAGCGCCGCATCGGCAGCAACCATGGCCTGCGCATTTTGGGTTTGGTGATCGTCGACCGCGTTGGGATACGGCACCAAGATCGATCCCACTCCAGCTGCGGCAAGCTCTGCCAGCGTGAGCGCACCGGCGCGGCAAATCACCAGATCCGACCAGGCATACGCCGCGGCCATATCGTCCACGAACGCTGCCACGTCGGCTTCAACGCCAGCATCGCGATAGTTGTTCCGGGTCTGGTCCAGATGTTTCGCGCCACATTGATGGCGCACTTGCAGCGACGCCGTCGCAGGGTGATCGCGCAACATGTTCGG
>JBDTLA010000096.1:0-49490 GCA_039935035.1 Rudaea sp.
TAAGTCTCCGACTTTCATTGTGTGGGTTATCTCACTCGTACTCTACGTGCTTGCCATTGCTTCTCAATTCGGCGTTATCGCTTTGGGCGCAGCAGCGCCGTGGCTATGGATTATTGGGTTTGGCTTGCTGCTCGCAGCCTGCCGCATTCGAGGGCTGTAGCTATTTCTCGGCATTCGACATCGCGGCTGCAACCTAACCATTCGTCCAACGCGACCGTCATGTGTCGCCGCGAAAATCCAGCGCCGCGTGCGGCGCGTTAACTCAAGCGTTAGGCATTCGCATGTACTGCCCCAAGTGCGGCCACTCTCTCGACATGGTTCGAGAATTTCCTGAGCACTGGAGCGCGCTACTCAAGTGTGGCGTGTGTCGCGATGCTTTTCTTACGTTTGAAGACATACGCAACATCTATCCACCGCTCATCCCGCTACACGACAGAAGAGCGGAAAATGCGCTGTTATGTGCAACGCCTTCTGAAGCTGCTGCTGCCTTCACTTCACTGCAGCGTCTCGATCACCAGACAATATCCGTAGTTCTATTTGAGGCCGCTCTGGTCTCACTCTTTCATACGAAGCAGTCGCAAAATGCCTAACCAGTCGCTCAAGCGGACGGCTGTGTGTCGGTTGCGCTAAGATCGTATGCATCGTGGCAGCCGCCACTTAGCTCCAGCGTTATGCACCAAATGCCCACCGAAGAATTGCTGATGCGGCACGAAGCGCTTGGGCTTCGTCACTTCTGCAACGACGATCTCGAAGCACTGTTTGACCTCGAAAGCGACCCCTTCTTAAAGCAGTTCGTTGGCGGTCCCGTTACGAAATCTCGCGCGCAGTGGCTTCAAGACGCCGCGAGGCTTCCGCTGCATTCATATCAATTCGCTTTGGTATGCGCAGCCAGCAACGCTTTCGCTGGCCGCGTAACATTGGGCCACTTTCAACAAGCCGACTGCCGTGAAGCTCAGGTAATTCTCGCAAGGCAATTCGTCGGGAAGGGCCTCGGACGCACCGCACTATGTCTTGCGTGCGCTTACGCATTTGAGATTTTCGGTGCAAAAAGCGTCGTAGGCATTGTAGACCCGCAGCATGCGGCAAGCATTGCCCTTGTTGAGGCGCTTGGCTTTCACGAAGCGTCACCCGTTCTTGCTGAAGGCGGCAGCATTATCAAGCGTGTATTCGAGCTAGCTCGCGTTGGTGCATAACCAGTCGCTCAAGCGGACGGCTGTGTGTCGGTTGCGCTAAGATCGTATGCATCGTGGCAGCCGCCACTTAGCTCCAGCGTTAGGTGCTCAATTATGCATCTTGGTCCTTTAGCAGCACTGCTCGCCAGCTTGTCGCTTGGTACCACGGTGTTGCCGTTCGGCACGTTGTTCGCCAACCACGCAAACTACAACAATCGGTTTCTTTCAGTTCGCGGCTTTGTCGCGATCGATGAACTTGGGCATCAATATTTCTTCGCTAGTCTCCAAAAAGCAAAAGAAAGAAAATACTCCGAATCAATCGATATTATTCCTTTGAGAAATGATCTTCAGAGTGTTCCTGCGCTTCGCAATTTTTCGTGTGCAGAGCTTTACGGCAAGTTCGAATCTTATGGTCCCCATTTAATCCCGATGGGCTATCTGATGAGCAACGCTGGCGATCTACTCGTCAAACGGGTTTCCTCATGTCCACATTGGTGGGTTATCCAGCACCGCACCTAACCAGTCTCTCAAACGGACGGCTGTGTGTCGGTTGCGCTAAGATCGTTTGCATCGTGGCAGCCGCCACTTAGCTCCAACGTTAGACCGCTGCGCCACATGTCTTGCACATCATGCATTGCGTATATACACTACACGCATGGAGTTCACGTGGTCAGAGCGTAAGCGCTCGCTCAATCTCAAACAGCATGGCCTCGACTTCGTCGACACGCCTGCTGTATTTCAGGGATTGACCTTTACTTACGAGGATGACCGGTTCTCCTATCAGGAACAGCGATTTGTCACACTTGGCTTGCTCGCTGGCGTCCCCGTCTCAATTGTCCATACGGAGACAGAACATGAAATCCGCATCATCTCGTTCCGCCAAGCAACCAGCCGCGAAGCGCAGCTCTTCTTCAGTGCAGTCCAAGACTGATTGGGCGCGGCTCAGGTCTGGTGTTTCTGGCACCGCAACTCCGGAGCATCCGGAGGCAGCACTGCGTCACACCGTGCGCGGCATCGTCCGTCGTGGGCTCCAGCCGCAACTGGCCAAGGCAGCTATTTCCCTGCGTGTCGAGCAAGATGTCCTTGAGTGGTTCAAGGCGCAAGGTCCGGGCTACCAAACGCGCATGACTGCTGTGCTGCGTGCCTTTCGCGATGCATCGGTCTAACAATTCATTCAAGCGGACGTCGCTTCGCGCCGCCGCTTAATTCAGGCGTTAGGCTTCACGGCAGACACTATGGCTACTAATGAGACACACGGAACATTCGACGACATTCTGGCCGTGGCAACACCGCAGCTACGACCGGTCTGCCAATCTCTACGCAACCAGATTACTTCGCTGCACAAGGGTTTTGTCGAGGTTGTGTGGCCAAAGCATAAGATTGCTAGCTTCGGCACCGGCCCCAAGAAGATGACCGAGCACTACGCCTACATTGCAGTCCAAGACTCGCACGTAAACCTTGGCTTCTACTATGGTGCCTCGCTGCCTGACCCAAGTGGCCTTCTGGAAGGCACCGGCAAAAAGCTGCGGCATGTCAAAGTCCGCGATACTTCATCCAGCAACCATCCGGCTCTCACTGCTCTGCTTCGTGCGGCCATCGCAGACCGCAAGCGCCACGCAAGTGAAGCCTAACCGCTCGTTCGAGGCGGACGGGCTACGCCACCGCTCAACTCCAACGTTAGACGACAATGCAAGTCATCCGGCATATTCATGCTTCACTTTTCGTCATGCTCAGTTTTTCGAGTGGAACAGCGCTGGCAAAACCACACGATCTGATCTGCGCCAACCTTGCAGCATTCGCGTCGGCGGCTATTGCAGGAGAAAGTCACTCTGTCGTTTTGCGCGGTGGCTGGGGCGGCGACGCAAAAGGCACGATCATGACTCACGACTGCCAGCATTCGGGCTACGAGCCAGGCAAGAAGCTATGCATTTATTTGCTGCCAAACTCATCGTGGGAATTCGGCGCACACAACGCGGGGCGGGCTTTGGCTTGCCTTGACTCCGGAGATACCAAGCGCTTTCGCGAGCAGCTCAGTTCATTCAAGTCATCGGCTGTGATTACGTCGTCACTCAAGCTCCTAAAAGACAAGCAAGCGCTTATCACATTGCGCTTCGAGCCACCATCCTCCAAAGCAACGTCATCAGTCGGCATTTCCACGCTTACAATCACCGCAGCTCGCGCAACCAACTGAGTTGTCGTCTAACCATGCGCTCAAGCGGACGGCACGCCGCTTATTTCTGGCGTTAGCCAAGTCGCGCGCGTTCCACGCACGTATCGGCACTGATCTCGCGCGCAGCGCACGCTACAATCACGCCGATAGGACTGCTGGATTGCCGAAGTAATTCAGCCATAATGACAAGCGGCACTGCCTCACATCCCTCAGCCTGACGAAGGAGTTTTAATGTCCACTGGAACCGTTCGCCTGCATCGTGTCGTGCGAGCCAAGCCGGAAAAGGTTTACCGCGCCTTCCTGAATGCCGCCGCCATGGCAAAGTGGCTTCCGCCGTACGGATTCGTCTGCAATGTCGAGCACATGGATGCAAGGGTCGGCGGCACCTTCAAGATGTCGTTCGAGAATTTTTCCAACGGACAAAGTCACTCCTTTGGCGGCGAGTATCAGAAACTGGTCCCGGGCGAGTTCATTCAGTACACCGACAAGTTCGATGATCCGAACCTTCCGGGTGAGATTCTGGTTTCGGTTACGTTGAAACCCGTCTTGTGCGGCACAGACCTCAGTGTCGAACAATCGGGCCTGCCCGAAATGATCCCAATCGAGATGTGTTATCTCGGCTGGCAGGAATCGCTGGCGCAGCTTGCGAACCTTGTTGAGCCCGAGATTCCCGGGTAGTGGCTGAGTCGCGAAACCGCTCCATCGAGCGCACCTCGTTCAACGCGCTTTTTGGTGTAGTCGCCACCGCTCATATCAAACGTTGGGCCAGGCACGATGCTATGCGAGTCATTTTCTTAGCACTCGGTCTTTCGGCTGTGCCGAGCACTGGTTTTGCCGCGACATGAACTTTAGAAGCCCACTATGCTGATCCACGGAAGCTGCCATTGCGGGAATATCTCGTTTACGTTGAATTGGGAGCCTGAACCTTCCGCAATTCCGGCGCGGGCCTGCACCTGCTCGTTTTGCACGAAGCACGGTGGCGTCTGGACATCGTGCCCGACGGGCTCGCTGCGTGTGACAGTTCGAGATCCCGCACAGGTTTCAATGTACGCGTTCGAAACGAAGACCGCGCAGTTCAACAGTTGCCGCACATGTGGCGTCGTGCCGCTTGTCACCAGCAGAATCGAAGGCCGGCTTTACGCCGTCGTCAATGTCAACGCGTTTGAAAACGTGGGGACTGCTCTTTTGCAGCACGCCTCAGCAACGTTTGTGGAAGAAACTGAGGAAGCTCGCATGGCACGGCGCAAACGAGGCTGGATTGCGGATGTTCAGTACATCGCCGCACGCACCTGACAGGCCACTAGGTGGCGCGCGTTCCACGCGCGATCACGGCCGAGTGGTGCGCGAAGCGCACGCTTCAACTTTCCTTGACTGTGCGGCGCGCAATCAGACTAGCTGCAAATTAGTCGGCTTTGTTTGCGGAAACACACGGCCAAGCTGCGAAGCGTTCAATCCCCAAAGCCGTGCGAACAGACCACCGAGTAGGCCGCGGTAGTCGTTGAGTACGGGAAAATCGCGATTCTGTAGCAGAGTCGATTGGGTTACCCGCACCTGTTCGCCGGCAATTCGTCCGCCATGAATGCCGCCACCGAGTACCCAGTAGACGCTGCCGTGGCCATGGTCGGTGCCCTTGTTGCCGTTCTCTCGGAAGGTTCGCCCAAATTCGGAAACCACGGTGACAACGGTGTCGTTCCAATCGTCGCCCATCGCTTCGACAAGCGCGCTGAGGCCGCGGCCGAGATTTCCGAGATTGTTGGCCAGTTGCCCTTGCGCGCCGCCTTCGCCGACGTGCGTATCCCAGCCACCGACATCGATGAAGCCGATCCGGTACTTGTCGCGCAACATCTGCGCGATACGCGGCGCCTGTTGCGCGAAACCGTAAGCATTGGCCGCGCCACGATTGGCTTTCATCATTTCGTCGGCGAACTTGCCTGCAACCTGCTGGCGCAGGGCGAGACCCTCGGCGACCGGATCACGCAAGGCGGTATCTTTGTACATGCTCGCAAGAATCGCAGCCTGTTGCGTATCGAACGCTGGCTTGCCGACATTTTGCATCGAGATGTTGGGTACGTCGCCACCGCCCTGAAAGCTGAGCGGCAAGGATTGCGTGAATGCAATTGGCGGAGCTGTACCATTTAACACGCCGGCCAGGCGCGCGAGAAAGCCGGAACGGTCAGCGTGATCGTTTTCCGGTAGCCCGTGTTCGATGTCATCCTGGGTTTCGAAATGGCTACGCGATAGATTCGGCGTGCCGGCAAACGGTACGAACGCGACTTGCTTGTTCGCATACATTGCCCCGAGTGATTGGCGCAGTGCTGGCGCCAATGCCCAGTCAGCATCCAAACGTAGCGCACCGGCCGCGTTGCCCGAATCCGGCCGCGCGATTGCAATGCTTGGTCGTGCTTCGTAATAGAAGTCGCTGGTGTATGGCACCAGCAAGTTGGCGCAATCGTAGCCGCCCCGCAAAAAGACCAGCAAAAACCGTGGCGAATTTGCCGGAGCGGCAAACAGCCGCCCTGCACTGCCGATGAGTGGTGCGGCAGCGAGTGTGGCAAGCGTGGCGAGAAAGTGACGGCGTTGCATGAAGATTTCCTCAACGAAAGTTGGATTCCGGTGATGCCAGCAAATAGGTATTCCACTCCGACGGCGACTGGGCATTTTTCAGCGCTGTCAGGGTCGTCGTTGATAGTCGCGGTTTGATCGCGCGCTCATACAGCGGCCCTGAAAGTCCCGGCACCTTGGGAATCGCCACGCCGTCAAACATTGCCAGCGTGCCAGTAGCGATGGTCTTCGCCAATTCGAAGCGTTGGCTCATCTGGCCTGAACTGTTCCACGCACTGGAGACGATTGGATAGCCGTCCGGCGTGGCATGGTCGAATTCGCCTTCGCCCTGTTGGTGCAACCACAGTACGAGGCGACGTGGATCGTCAATCGTGCGGCCATCCCACGCCACGCGTGCGGAAGCAATCAGATAATGCATGGGATCATCGAATTTGTTTCCCAACGAAGCGGTAAATTGCGGCGAATCAAACAGCGTGCGCAGCACCGCTCGAATGTCCCCATGCGTGCGCTGGAAAGTTTGTGCCATCGAATCGACCAGCGCTGCCGGTGGGTTGTCGGAAACGAAATAGGTTGCCATCTGGCGCGAGATAAATTGCGCGCACGCAGGCTGCGCGACGAGCAGGTCCACGGCCTGTTCAACCTCAGCAAAACCTCTGCCATGAATGGTGTGGCCAAGCAGCACCTTGTCGCCAAAATCGTGGCGCGCAGGATTGAACTCGAAGCCGCCCCGCCGAATGTCGAGCGTCTGCCATTTTGGCCGCATGCGAGGCTTTTCTGCTTTAAGCGCGATGCCAACGCCGGTGAGGATGCGGACCATTTCCTGCACGTCATTCTGGGTGTAGCCGGCGTTCACACCGAGCGTGTGCAACTCCATCAGCTCGCGCGCGTAATTTTCGTTGTGATGCTTGTCCGCGTTGCGTGCGTTGTCCAGGTAAATGAGCATGGCCGGATGCGTGAGCGTGGCCATGACCAGGTCGCGGAAATTGCCCAAGGCGTTCGGGCGAATCGCCGATTCAACGTAATCGGCATCAAGCCATGCCTCCGGGCCCTTGCGCGCGAACACATTGAAGTGATTGAGCCAGAACCAGACCATCTGTTCCTTCAGTTGCGCCGGAGAATAGATCGCGCGCAACAGTTCGCGTTCTTGGGTCTGCACTGCCAGTGCTCTGCCCTGCTTGCGCAGTGCCTTGCGCGCAGCGACTTTGAGTTTCGGATCAGATTCGGCCTTGTTCTGGTCGCGAGCGGCCGCAATTTGTGCAATGGAATCCCCTATCGACTGGCGCGATATCGGCATGGCGTCAATTTGCGCCTGGATTGCCGGCGGCAGGCTTTCGTCCTTGGCCGCGAGTTGTTTATCGAGAAACTGTTTCCGCCCTACTTGCTCGAACTGGGCCACGCTCAGCGAATCCACGCCCCAGGTAATGCGGTTGAGCCAGAGCAAATCTGCGCGATCGGGCGCGGGATTGGCCTGCACGGAACTGGCCAGTGCGAGCGCGACAACGACGCTGATGACGCGGAATCGGGCAACCAAGGGTAACTTCGGCATACGGATTTCCATTGAACTACCCATCTATAACGCGCTTGAGGCCGTCGGGTTTACATTCACCGTGCCGGTTGGGAACAGGAATTGAAAACAAGCCTGGCATCTGACGAATCTTCACCGCGATTCAGGTAGCGTAAGTTCCACGCACGATTCAAACCGGATCGCGCGCGATGCGCAGGCTATTGCTTCGGCGTGTGGGTATTCCAGATTGCCAACGCAAGCAAGGCGCATTTTCCGCAAGGGGTCGAAGCGTATAATGGCGATCCGAGAGGGTTGGCATGCCAGTGTACTGTTGCACTTGTGCCGGCCCTTCGTTGTTTGACCCCTTTCGCAAATAGCCACGATGCAGACCGGTGCCGAAGAATCGTTGACGACTACGCCCGCAGATCAAGAGGCGCCTGCTGAGCGTACCGAATTCCGCGTACTCGGCGCGATCAGCTTTGTGCACATGCTCAACGACATGATGCAGTCGTTGATCGTGGCGATCTATCCGATTCTGAAAACCGGGTTCAACCTGAGCTTTTTGCAAGTCGGCCTGATCACGCTTTCGTTCCAGCTGACAGCCTCGATTTTCCAGCCGGTGGTCGGATTGGTTACCGACAAGCATCCAATGCCGTATTCATTACCGGTTGGCATGACGTTCACGTTGGCTGGACTTTTGCTGCTTTCGGTTGCGCCCACGTTTCCGATTCTGCTGCTGGCCGTTGGTTTGGTCGGCTGCGGTTCGGCCGTTTTTCATCCGGAATCCTCGCGTGTGGCGCGCATGGCATCGGGCGGTCGCTATGGCATGGCCCAATCCGTGTTCCAGATTGGCGGCAATGTCGGTTCGTCTTTGGGCCCGTTGCTGGCGGCGTGGGTCGTGCTGCTGGATGGCCAGCGCAGCGTGGCCTGGTTTGCGCTGGCCGCGTTGTTGGCAATCGTGATCCTGATCCAGGTTGGCGGCTGGTACAGCCGTCACGTGTCGGATCATGTAAAGCGCAAGATGAAAACCGTGGCATTGCCGAACCTCTCGCAAGCCATGGTGCGGCGGACGGTCGCGGTGCTGATGCTGCTGATATTTTCGAAGTATTTCTATCTGGCCAGCATCAGCAGTTACTACGAGTTCTACCTGATCCACCATTTCGGCGTATCGGTAGCCGACGCGCAGTACCACTTGTTCATTTTCCTTGCGGCGGTGGCTGGCGGCACGTTGATCGGAGGTCCGATTGGCGATGCGATCGGTCGCAAGTTGGTCATCTGGGTATCGATCCTGGGTGTCGCGCCATTTACGCTGATGTTGCCCTACGTCGACCTGACCTGGACGACGGTGTTGAGCGTGATCATTGGCGTGGTGCTGGCATCGGCGTTTCCCGCCATCATTGTGTATGCGCAGGATTTGATGCCGCGCCGCATCGGTGCCGTTTCGGGGATGTTCTACGGGTTGGCGTTTGGACTCGGCGGCCTCGGCGCTGCGGTGCTGGGATGGCTATCCGATTTGTACGGCATCGAATTCGTCTACAAGGTGTGCGCGTTCCTGCCGCTCCTTGGGATGTTCGCGATTCTGCTTCCTCGCTTGCGTGGGCGGCCTCAGGCAAAAGTTGTTGCCTGACGCACAACCGCTGAGAGGGAACTGGCGAGTACGAACCGCTCCGGCACGTGACTAGACACGTTTTTGCCGTACTCAATGAAGATCAAGATCGCCCCCATCCGCCTTCGGCACCTTCCCCCGCTTGCGGGGGAAGGGAAATAGAAGTGCGCCCCGCTTGCGGGGGAAGGGAAATAGAAATGCGTGCCCGCGTGCGGGGGAAGGAAAATAGAAATGCGCGCCCGCTTGCGGGGGGAAGAGAAATAGAAATGCGCGCCCGCTCGCGGGGGAAGGGAAAAAGGAATGCGCCCCGCTTGCGGGGGAAGGCAAATAGAAAATCCTGATTAACGCCGCACCTCAGCTCGTCATTCCCGCGAAGGCGGGAATCCAGTGCCTTCATTTCGCACTCGGTCCAGGGGGAAAGAGCCAACTCGCCGGATTTTTTCTAGAACCATGCGGGAATGACTAGATACCGCGGCTTCGTCTCTGATCGCTTGCTGAGGTTTGACGCTAATCGGGACAATTTTTACCGGCCGATCTTTTGCCCTGGGCCATGGCAAAATCAATTGCCGCACAAACCGCTGCCACCTGCGCGGCGTTGCATTGCTCGGCGCTGGCCTTTGGACTGTCGGGATAGACTTCGGTGGTGGTTTTATATTTTGCGTTGGTGATGCCGGCGCACAGGCCCAATCCGGTGAAGTCGTAGTTGATGACGCCGGGTGCGGCCACCGGTGAACCGATGATTTCGTCTTTGGCGTCTGCCGGCGCGATGTGGGTAACCTTTTCCACGGCCTTGATGATCGCGCGTTGAAACTCGGGCTGTGGGCTCACGCTGTCGTCGACGAGATAAAAACCGTCAGGAATCTCGCCAGGTTCATAGGTAACGCCGTCGCGCGCCGCCAGCGCCGGGCGAAATTCGGTTTCGTCCGTGTCGGTGGTTTCGTGCAGGTCGATATGCATGCCAATGCGATCGCGCAATGGCGCGATGAGCTGCATAAGCGCTGCTGATTCCTGCGCCGGACTGCCTTCGCGGAACGAGCGATTCGGATCCAGCGCGCACGCATTCCAGCGGTGGATTCGCTCGTAGCCCCACGGACTGACACAGGGCACGATTAGCAGATTGACCCGACCCGCATAGTCCGATGCGTGCTGTTGGGCGAACTGGAGCGCGCCGTGCACCCCGCTGGTTTCGTAGCCATGCACGCCGCCCGTCACCAGCATGAACGGCGAATCCTCATGCCAGTCGAGAGTCTTGAGAACAAACAACGGATATTTATCGGGCGGATAGTCCAGCGTTCCATATTGAATGACATCGAAGCGCGACCGCAGCGATTCGATCGGGTGCATCACATCTGCTTGGTAGCTGCGCTTGCGCGTTTGTTGCGACATCCACGCGGAAACTTCAGCCTCGCCCCAGGCAACTCCGGGCGTACCGATTGGGAAATGTGCGGATGTCGTCATCATATTGCTCGCTCTATCGGGTATTCAATGGATCACTTTAACACTGGGTTACCAGTGGCCAGATAGCGTGCGTTCCACGCACGATTGAAATACTGCCCACGTTGCAACTCCCGGTCATCGCCGTTGGCGCTGTCGTCGCCAACCGTTTTTGCTGTTGGATCGTGCGCGAAGCGCATGCTACCGCTGCGGTTCAATGGTTTTGATCGTGTGGTGTGGATTTGGGTGGATCAACCGGCGTCCAATGGCGCGACTCCGCACAGGTCAGTATCTTGATCGACGGACTGTGCCACTCACCACCCTGAATAAACCACGGCGCGGAATACATGGTTCCGCAATCGGGCAACCCGGCGGCAGTGATTTCGTTTGTTACTGGCCCCAACTGCCCTTCTATCAACGCCTCACCGTTACCGACGGTAAACGTGGAAACGATGAATTGTCCGGCAGCCAGCGTGCCGTGCGCGCCAGCCGGCGGCGAGATGTAGGTTGCCACGTTGCCCATGCGTTTCAACGCCAATACTGCTTCCGGCTGGATGGCCGAGGTGACCAACCAAAGGTGAATCTTCTTGTCGGGATCCAACAGGTGGAAGGTCGCCTGCGCAATCTCGTTGTAATCGCCTTGATTGGGAGCGAAATCTTTCATTCGGCGTTCTTGTTTGAGTGCATAACCATCACAGCCTGCCAGGATTGTGCTGATCGCGATGACAAGCATCGCCATTGCCCACATGTACGTCATTCCGGATTTAAAAGATTTCATCTGTCTTGCCTCAATACAGGTCGCCCAATCGATTGTCCGTTTTCATCCCGGTCAGGTTGCTGAAGCGTGCGCGAAGCGCACACTACAGCTTTTGCTGCCAAGTCGCGTTGTAGCAAAGCCACTTCGATCCTTCGCGTTTCCAGCCGCTGGTGAATGTGTATACCGCGCCGCGTTCGGGCACGAAGTCGCCCGCGCCGCCAGTAAAGGTTGCCGTGTTGTGGACGGCTGCACGATCACCCTGCAGCTCGATGTCGATCGGACCAAGGGTTACGCTAATCTTGTCGTTGCGCAGGACTTCGGCGCGCAGCAGGTTGTGCACCCCGGCCCGATCGAAATTTCCGTCATTACCAGTGAAATCGTCGGCTACGTATGCCATGAAATCGCGTGGTTGACCGTGTTCCAGCGCCTGCGCCATGGCGCCGATCGCGTTGCGAATGCGTTGTTCGTCGGGGGTTCGATGGCAGCCACCGAGTCCAATCAGGGCACAGCCCAGGAAAATAGCGGTACGAATTTTCATAAGGCCGGATTTTGAAAAAGAGTTATGCTGCGCCAAAGATATTTGCGCCGCAATGCAGCTTGCTGAAATTTCGCCCATTGTGTTGAAATCGCACCATAATCAAGGAACCGAGGGGAACCAATAAAATGAGCAACGTCGAACGTCCCTGGCTGGCCAGCTACCCACCCGGCATGCCGGCGCAGGTCGACTTGAATGAATTTTCTTCGATCGTGCAAGTGCTTGAGACTGCGTGTGATCGATTCCGCCATCGCCCAGCGTTCACGAACATGGGCAAGACGCTGAGCTATGCCGATATCGATCGGCTCAGTCGCCAGTTTGCGAGTTACTTGCTCAACGAGCTGAAATTGAACAAGGGCGACCGCGTCGCGATCATGTTGCCGAACGTGCTGCAATACCCGATTGCAATCTTCGGTGTACTGCGCGCCGGGCTCACCATGGTGAATACCAATCCGTTGTACACCCCGCGGGAGTTGAGGCATCAACTGCACGATGCCGGCGTGAGCGCGATTGTCGTTCTGGACAATTTCGCGGCGACCCTGTCTGAAGTTCTGCACGACACGCCATGCAAGCACGTGATCACCACGGGCCTGGGCGACATGCTCGGCGGTGCCAAATCCCTGCTCGTGAATTTTGTCGTCCGTCGCATCAAAAAACTAGTGCCAGCGTATTTGATTCCTGGATCGGTACGTTTCAACAAAGCGCTGGCTATTGGCGCGAAAAGCAGGTTGCCGAAGGTCGAGGTAATTCCCGAGGATCTGGCGTTTCTGCAATATACCGGCGGCACCACCGGTGTTGCCAAGGGGGCAATGCTGACCCACCGCAACATGGCCGCGAACATGCAGCAGGCTTCCGCGTGGTTGGGCGACAATTTCAGGGATGGCGAAGAAATCGTCATCACGGCGATTCCGCTGTATCACATCTTCGCCTTGACCGCGAACTGCCTGGTGTTCATGAAGTACGGAGGGCTCAATTACCTGATTACCAATCCGCGTGACATGCGCGGCTTCGTCAAGGAATTGGGCAAGGTACGCTTCACGGCGATGACTGGAGTGAACACGCTATTCAATGGCTTGCTGAATACGCCCGGTTTCGACAAGCTGGATTTTTCACCCTTCAAATTCACACTCGGCGGCGGCATGGCGGTGCAACGCGTGGTTGCCGATCGTTGGAAGAAGCTGACTGGCGTGACGCTACTCGAAGCGTATGGCCTGACCGAAACGTCGCCAGCTGCCTGCATCAATCCGTTGGACCTGGAAAACTACAATGGCTCGATCGGCCTGCCGATTCCTTCCACCGATGCGTCGATTCAGGACGATGACGGCAAGCACCTGGGTGTCGGTGAAGTTGGAGAACTGTGTATCAGCGGCCCACAGGTGATGAAGGGCTATTGGCAGCGACCCGATGAAACTGCCAAAGTGCTCGGCAGCGACGGTTGGCTGCATACCGGTGACATCGCCCGCATGGACGAAAAAGGTTTCTTCTATATCGTCGATCGCAAGAAAGACATGATCCTGGTTTCCGGATTCAACGTCTACCCGAACGAGATCGAAGATGTCGTGTCGGAATGCCCAGGCGTGCTCGAAGTGGCGGCGGTCGGCGTGCCGGATGAGAAATCCGGCGAGGTGGTCAAGGTAGTCGTGGTCAGAAAAGATCCGAGCCTGACCGCCGAGATCATCAAGGCTCACTGCCGCGAAAACCTCACCGGCTACAAGCAACCTCGTTACATCGAATTCCGCGATGAATTGCCCAAGAGCAACGTGGGCAAGATCCTGCGCCGGGAATTGCGCGATCCGGTAAAGCCGGCCGTTGGAAACGGCGCGACATAGAGTCGAAACGGTCTCTGATTCGAATGGCACCGACGTAAGGCCAAGCCCCAAACTTTTGTCATTCCCGCCTCCGCGGGAATGACGGCCTTAAGTCAGTGCCGTTCGACTCTGATTCGCTAAAGTTCGGATTTCAAGAGCCCCCCATCTGCCTTCGGCACCTTCCCACGCGATGCGGGGGAAGGGAAATAGTTAAGGGCTCTGCTTGCGCGTGAAGGTATGGGTTTTGATCGCGGGTAAAGCAAAGAAGAGCCGTAATTTTTGAATCCTTTTCCCGCTTGCGCGGAAGGTGGCGGCAGCAGAAAAGGGGGGAGCCTCGCAGAGGCTCGGTATCAACACTCGTAAACTGCCAAATCCCTAAATCAGCCTAGTCTTCAAACGGCTCCAGGCGATCCGCGTAACCGCCGAGCAACGTCCACAGTGGAACTTCCTTGTCCGGCGGGATTCGTGAGTACGCAAAGCCCAGGTAATGATCCGTAATGCGCGCTACGGTGGCGTCGAGGTGAATATTCAGGTCGTCGCCGATAATCATGTCCAGTGCGTATTCGTCGTTGATCTTTCCATACCATTCTTGTGGGCGCACGACCATCACACCAGTGGCGGAAATATCGCGAATCTCGCTGGACCACGACTGTCCGCCGCGGATCATCAGCACGGCTGAATTGATCCGCTTGCGCGCATGACGCATGCCGCCTTGTTCGGTTTCCCGGGTCATCGTCCGAATATTTCCTTTGCTGCCAGATGTCTGCGACGAAAATTTCATAAGGTACTGTAACAACGAATCCCAGCAATTATCAGGCCAAAATCAGGCCTCTGGACGCATGTAGGGAAACAAGAGTACATCGCGGATCGAGGCTGCATCGGCAAGCAACATTACCAGACGATCAATTCCGACACCCAGCCCGCCGGTCGGTGGCAAGCCATATTCCAGCGCACGAATGTAATCGGCGTCGAAGTGCATCGCTTCATCGTCGCCGGAATCCTTGGCCGTGACCTGGGCGCGGAAGCGCGCGGCCTGGTCTTCCGGGTCGTTCAGCTCGGAAAAACCATTGGCCAGTTCCTTGCCGCCGACGAACAGCTCGAAGCGATCGGTAACCTCTGCGTCGTGATCGTTGGCTCGCGCCAGCGGCGAAACTTCGGTCGGATACTGGGTAATGAAAGTCGGCTGGATCAACGTCGGTTCAACCGTTTTCTCGAAAATCTCAAGTAACAGCTTGCCCCAGCCGTAATCGGGTTTGACTGGCACGCGCAGGCGCTCGCAGTGCCCACGCAATGCGGCAACATCACGCAATTGATCGGTGCTGATTTCCGGATTGTGATGTTGCACCGCTTCGGCCAACGCCCAACGCCTAAACGATACGCCTACGTCGATATCGCGACCTTCCCAGGTTAGTGCCGTCTTGCCCAGCGTTGCCGTAGCCGTTTCGCGGATCATGGCCTCGGTCAGATCCATGACTTCGGTGTAACTGGCATACGCCTGGTACAACTCGAGCATGGTGAATTCGGGATTGTGACGGGTCGAGACGCCTTCGTTGCGGAAGTTGCGATTGATCTCGTAGACGCGCTCGAAGCCGCCGACGACCAGGCGCTTAAGGTACAACTCCGGTGCCACGCGCAGATACAGATCGATGTCCAAAGCGTTGTGGTGGGTCACAAATGGTCGCGCTGTGGCACCACCGGGTATCAGGTGCATCATCGGTGTTTCGACTTCCATGAAACGGCGCGGCGCCGCTTCCAGCCATTGACGCATGAAACCGATAACGCGAGAACGCAATTCGAATACCCGGCGTGCTTCCGGTGTCACGATCAAATCAACGTAACGCTGCCGATAGCGCTGCTCAACATCGGCCAGCCCATGCCATTTGTCAGGCAGCGGACGCAATGATTTGGTCAACAGACGCAAACCGTGAACCTTGACCGACAACTCACCGGTCTTGGTACGCATCAGCGGACCCTGCACCCCGACGATATCCCCGGTATCCCAGGTTTTGAATGCATTGTAGGTTTCGCCCAGCGCATTGGCCTGGACGAACAACTGAATGCGCCCGGTCATATCCTGAATCTGTACGAAACTGACCTTGCCCTGCCCGCGCTTGAGCACGATGCGCCCGGCAATGTTCACTTCGCGTGCGGCGGCCTCCACGGCAGCGGCATCGCAGCCTTCGAATTCATGCTGCAAATCGCCAGCGAATGCATCGATGCGGAAATCGTTGGGGAATGCAATGCCGGCATCGCGAAGCGCAGCCAATTTGGCGCGGCGTTCGGCGACGAGGCGGTTCTCATCCATTCGGCTTTCATCGTCTGCGCCGCGGGCGCAGGCCTGGGATTCGGAAGTGCCGGTACCGGCAGAGGTTGCCATTATCGAGTTATCCATGCGCTGCTAAAAGAGTCGAAATCGGCCAAATTTTGGGCCCGCATTGACGCGGTGAATTCGCTCAACCCAAACAGCCAGTGTAACGTAGTTTTATGCAAGTTTCTGATGCGCAAGTCGCGATTCAAGCAGCCTATACTCCGCTACCCGACAACAACCGGAACACGTAGTCATTGTCGGGTTCCGAAAGACTCATTTGAGGGAGGTCGCACCATGAAAGCACGCTATCGTTTTACGGCGTTCGCGGGAATGTTGATGCTCTTGTTTATGTTGTTGCCAGGGATGTCGGCGGTCGCTGCGAAAAAGGCCGCAGCCGCGGATGCGCCCGGCACTGTCGCAACCACCTGGGTATTCTGGCCCAAGGCCGGCGAAGAGAAGGCTTTCGAACAAGCCATCAAGACGCACGCAGCATGGCGCAAGCAGGCTGCGGAAGGATTCGAGTGGGCCGTCTTCCAACCGATCGTTGGCAGCGACCTGAGTTTTTACGTGATCCGTTCTGGAAGTCATCAGTGGAAAGATTTCGATGCCAACCAAGCGTGGGAAGAAAAAAGCAACGCTGGGGAAGCCTTCGAGAAACAGATGGGAAAGCTGGTTGCTCGAAGCGAACACTATTTTTCAGACACGGACACCAAGCAAAGCCACTGGATCGACAGCAAAGACTACAAATTCTTCAGCGTGACTTCGTATTTTCTCAAGCCGGGCACCGCTGGTGAGAGAAGGGACGCGATCAGCAAGATAACAAAAGCCGTCGTCGACGAAAAATGGGCCTACCCGTACTCGATATCGCACGTGATCGGCGGCAAGGAGCCGATGCAAGTCGTGTCGCCGACGAAAGATTATGCCGGCATGGCCGACGCGGAACCTTCGTTGATGAAGGTCTTGTCCAAGTCCCTGGGCTCCGACACCGCAGCGGCTGAAACGATGAAGCAGTTCGGAAGCTCAATCGATCACATGGATACAACGATCTATCGGTATCGACCGGACCTGTCGACACCGAAATAGCTATTACGTTTCATTGACTGCCTCTCCCGCATCGACGCGGGAGGGGTATTCGGTGCTTCAGGCGTCGCTGCGTTTGGCACCGGCTTCCAGCCCGGATTTCAGGCTGGCCTCGATGAACTCGTCCAGATCACCATCGAGAACCTTTTGCGTATCGGTGCGTTCGATGCCCGTGCGCAGGTCCTTGATGCGCGATTGATCAAGCACGTAATTGCGAATCTGGCTGCCCCAGCCGATGTCGGATTTACCGGCTTCCAACGCGGCTTTTTCCACATTTCGCTTCTGGACTTCCATCTCGTACAACTTGGCCTTGAGCATCTTCATCGCGCGATCGCGGTTCGCGTGCTGACTGCGCTCGTTCTGGCAGGCCACGACAATACCACTGGGTTCGTGGGTAATACGTACCGCGGATTCGGTCTTGTTGACGTGCTGGCCACCCGCGCCGGACGAGCGATATACATCGGTGCGCAGATCGGCGGGATTGATCTCGATGTCGATGTCATCGTCGACTTCCGGGCTGACGAAGATCGATGCAAACGAGGTGTGGCGACGATTGTCCGAATCGAACGGCGATTTGCGCACCAGCCGGTGTACGCCGATTTCGGTTTTCAGCCAGCCGTAGGCATATTCGCCCTCGACGCGAAACGTGGCACTCTTGATGCCCGCCACTTCACCGGCAGACGCCTCGAGCAATTCGGTTTTCCACCCGCGGTTTTCGCACCAGCGCAGGTACATGCGCAACAGCATTTCCGCCCAATCCTGCGCTTCAGTACCGCCGGCGCCTGCCTGCACATCGACGAAAGCATTGGTCGCGTCCATTTCGCCGGAAAACATGCGCCGGAATTCGAGCGTTTCGACGTGTTGTGTCAGCCCGTCCAGATCGTTTGAAACAGCCAGGGCCGTGCCTTCGTCCTGCTCGGATTCGGCCAGTTCAAGAAGCTCATCTGCATTCTTCAGTCCACCGTTCAAATGGCTGATGCCATTGACTATTTTATCAAGCTGCGCGCGTTCACGGCCAAGCTGCTGGGCGCGTTCCGGGTTTTCCCAAACGTTGGGGTTCTCCAACTCGCGCGTTACTTCTTCGAGGCGTTCACGTTTGACATCGTAGTCAAAGATACCCCCGAAGCGAGCTCACCCGCGAGGTGAGATCGGCAATGCGAAAGTGAATGGGGTTGGTCTCGATCATGGTGGAAGCGTTGTCTTGAAAAAAGGATGGCGCATGGTAGCAAAAACCCGGACAAGATCGCCTATCCGCGCAATGCTTCAACCAAAACTTCGCGTGCGCTTCCAGATCTCTGGCCAGGGCGTGCGCAGGTCCCGGCAAATGAAGATTTCTGGATGATCGCGGGTTTCTTCGTTGATCACGCCGTAGCGATTCGTGACCTTGCCCGCCGGCGTGCACGTTGCCGGCGCCTTGGCCATGCCGTCCGCATCGTCACCGAGCACAATTACCGTCTGCGGCACGGTATCGCCATAGCCGCGATACCAGTAGGAATTGACACCACTGATCGCCGTCGGCAAACCCAAAGCCGGGCCATACAGGTCAATGGCTCCCGCTTCACCATAATTGTTCGCGAGGATTGCCGTGTGCACGCGCACGTCTGCGGGTAACGCATGATAAATAGTCGACACTTGTACGACCAGCTCGCGCCAACCGATTTGCTCGGCAAAGTTGTCGTGCGCCTTGCGGCTGATGCGCCATCCGAGTGAATTCACCGGAGCGATCGGCAATGCAACCGCAGCCGTACTGGCTGCGGCAAGCACACAAAATACTCCAGCGACGACACGCATTGCAGAAGCCACACGAGGGCGCAGTCCTGCAAGCCAACCTTCACCCCACACGGCACCGGCGGCCAGCAGCATTGGATAAGCCGGCGCCATGTAGTACGCGCGGCCACGCGCCAGCGCGAACAGGATCAGCGCCACGACATAAATCCAGGCCAGGACGCGATAACGCGCAGCACGCTGGGAAAAAATCAGGAACCCCAACCCGGTTAACCACAAGGGCAGCAGGAATACGCTTGCATTGCTTTTGAGTTGATTCAGGAAAAATCCGTCGGTGCGTCCCCAGCGAATATCGCGCGCATGGATGTGATTGACGAAATCCAGATAGATGAAATCATGTTGAATCTGCCACATGATGTTGGGTAGGAAAATAAGTAGCGATAGCGCAACGCCTGCCCAAAGCCAACCGCTGGATAGCTGCCTGCGCAATGGCGTTGCGACGACGCCCGCGACCAGCCCCGCGACGGCAAACAGCATGGTGTAACGCGTCATCATGCCCAGGCCGATCACGCAACCGATCGCCAGCCACCAGCGCGCATTGCCGCTATTGATCAGGCGCAGCACCAGCCAAGCCAGCAGCACCCACCAGAAGAAATCCGGCGAGACATACATGAACTGGCTTCCGGCAAGCATCGAGAATGGCATGCATGCGGTGGCCAGCGCCGCCACGAGTTGAGTTTTGCGACCGCCCCCTAGTTCTTGCGCGATCAGGCCGGCCAGCAGCACAGCCAGACATTGCAGCAACACGGAGAAAAACCGAAAACCTACCAGCGACGTGCCGAACAGGCTGAGATCAATGCGCGCAAGAAATGGCGTCAATGGTGGATACGCCACATAGCCCCAGGCCAGATGACGCGCATCATCAAGCACCTGTAGCTCGTCTCGATGGAACCCGTAATTGACGTTGCAAAGCATGTGCACGATAAAAAGCACGCTTGCGAGCAGGATCAGCCCGACCAGGTTGCGTCGCGGCAAAGACGAATCGTGCATAAGAATATGTTTCCGGAAAGGTTGAATCAGGAATAGGCGATCAGGCGGATTCGAGATGGCGGACCAGCAATTGCAGACGATCGGTGTCGTTCCACGTATTCACGTCGAGTTGAAACGCGATGCGCACCCGAGTCGGCGGCGGGGTGCCCGCGTAGGCGTTGAACATCACCGCGTCCAGCGGCTGCGCCAGGCCCGCATGACGCAGCGACAGGCGCAAATGTACCTCGGCCATGACTTTCCAGCTGGCGAGAACAAACTCACCATCGAATAAAGGTTCCGGGAAGCCCTGGCCCCATGGACCGGCAACGCGCAATTGACGCGCCAGATCCAGCGAAAAATCGGTGGGTTCCAGTTCACCATCAGTCAACAGGATCGATTGCAGCGATTGAGCGCAGAGGCGTTCGCGAGCCACGCTGTCGAACGCTGCAGCGAAGCGGTCGATGTCCGCATGATGCAGGCTCAACCCTGCTGCCATCGCATGCCCGCCGAAGCGCACGATCAGGCCGGGGTGACGTGTATCGACGTCGGCCAATGCATCGCGCAAATGAAATCCGGGGATGGAACGCCCCGAAGCTTTTACGAGTCCGTGCTCCACTGGGTGACCGGAATCCAGATTGCCATTTGTGTCTGCAAGCGCACACGCAATCACCGGCCGGTTCAAGGTTTCCTTCAGCTTCGATGCGACCAGACCGACGACGCCGTGATGCCAATCCGGATTGAACATCACCACACCGTAGGGAAGATCCTCCACGCCGAGGGGCTGCCATCGACGCACTTCGGCTTCTGCCTGCTCGACCATGCCAGTTTGCAAATCTCGCCGCTGCGCATTCATGTTCGATAGAATTTGCGCCAGTTCTTGTGCGCGCGATGCATCGTCGGTAAGCAGGCATTCGATGCCAAGACTCATATCGTCCAGGCGCCCCGCCGCATTGATACGAGGTGCCACGGCAAACGCCAAGTCACTGGCCACCAGTCGCGCGGGATCGCGCTTGCCACAGGCGATCAGGGCCGCAATGCCCGGGCACACCCGCCCGCTGCGGATTCGCTTCAAGCCGGCATCGACCAGGGTGCGATTGTTCTGGTCCAGCGGCACCAGGTCAGCGACGGTACCCAGCGCAACCAGGTCGAGTAATGCAGACAAATCAGGTTGGACAGTGCCAGGTGCTGAAAACTGTCCGCCTTCGCGCAAACGAGACCGCAGCGCGAGGAGCAGGTAGAACACGACGCCAACGCCAGCCAATGCCTTGCTTGGAAATCCGTCCCCGTTGTTGTTGGGGTTCACGATCGCATCCGCATCTGGCAGAGTCGGCCCCGGCAAATGATGATCCGTCACGATGACCTGCATCCCGTATGCTTTCGCAGCAGCCACACCTGCATGCGCGGCGATGCCGTTGTCCACCGTGACTAATAGCTGCGGCGATTTCGCACGTAGCTCCTCGACGACGGGCGGACTCAATCCGTAGCCATGGCGAAAGCGATTCGGCACCGCGTAGCCAACATGACGTGCACCCAGTGCGCGCAGGCCACGTACGGCGACTGCAGTGCCGGTTGCGCCATCGGCATCGAAATCTCCCACGACAACGATGCGCAGCTGCTGGTCAATCGCACGTTCGAGCAACTCACACGCGTGCTGCATTCCGCCAAGTGCATCCGGTGGCAGCAACGATCCGAGACGATGCTCGACTTGTTCGGCCGCATCGATACCACGTGCGGCAAATACGCGGCGCAGCACCGGATGCATCGTGGCAGGCCATTGGACTGAAACATCCGGCAGCAATCGACGCTGGATTTGCGGCTTCATCGACGCGTGCGACGCCAGAATCGCCAACGATGCCATGGCTTCATGATCAGGCGCTCGCCGCTGGCAAAACAAACACGCACGATCGAGAATTTTCGGCGCTTCAGCGCTTTATCGAGCGGGTTCAGCCAGTCGCTGGCGAGCGCTTCGATATCGCGATACGATTCCAGATCCAGCAAGGTAGCGGCGTTGGCGTGGCTACGCGCAAGATCGAATTCGGTCAGCGGTTGGGAGGCAATTCCAGCCATCTTCGCCAGTGCGCGAACAGTAGCATCGTCGCTCGCTACCCGGGAAAACCGGGTTCGCACCCAATCCGGCAATACACCGGCGCCCCAGAACCAGACGCTATTTGCCGACATTTGTCCGCGCTGTTGGCGGCGTGCGTTGACCGGATGATTGTGCAGAATGACTTGCGCTTCGTTGAGAAGATGCCGCCATTGCCGCTGGTTGTCGCCGGTGGGCAAGTGGTGCATGAGATCGGCGCCTAGCACATCTTCTGGTGCATCAAACTCTGGCAATCGCGTTTCAACAGGACAACGCAAATACCAGCGCGCAGCAGACCTTTCCAGTGGAAAACCGGCATCGCCGAACAGCGGACGCAATGCGCGCGCGAGTTCGTCGTTTTCATCCGAGCTAACGTCCAGCGTCGCACACGCCATCAGGCGCACGGCGACGGCATCGACGGCAACATGACTGAGGTCGGCATACAGCCAATTGGCACCGCCTGCATCGCCGCTATCCAGATTACGCGTCAATGCCGCCGACGGAAGCTGCGCTGAAATGAACGCGAAGCAAGCGCGCAAAGCGGTGGTGCGGCCGGGATTTACCTCAGCCTGGCGGTCGCCGCGGACAACCCAACCGGTGAGCGCGGGCACGGCCAACACACTGGCAATACGTGCCAGCGGCGGCAACAGCACGGTCAGTTCAGTCATCTCGTTGCGCCTGCTTCAAGGCTTTGCGATGCGCATCAAACCTTGTAGACAACCGACAGGATTTCGTAATTGCGCGTACCGTTCGGGGCCTGAAATTCGAAACTGTCGCCTGCGCTTTTGCCGATCAGTGCACGTGCAATGGGCGAACTGATGGAGATCAATCGTTGCTTGATGTCGGCCTCCAGATCGCCAACGATCTGGTAGGTGACTTCGTCGCCGCTGTCTTCGTCCACCAGTTTTACTGTGGCGCCAAACACGATCTTGCCATTCGGGTTGAGGCGCGTGATATCGATCACATCGGCAAAGCTCAATGCGCCTTCAATCTGCTTGATGCGTCCTTCGACGAAGCTTTGCTGTTCGCGTGCAGCGTGATACTCGGCATTTTCCTTGAGGTCGCCATGCGCGCGTGCCTCGGCAATCGCAGCAATGATGCGCGGCCGCTCGACGCTTTTCAGGCGTTCGACTTCGGTGCGCAAGCGCTCGGCACCTTGAGATGTCATCGGGGCTCGATTCATTTTGGTAGTTCTCCGTGCAATTCCTGCAAACTGTGCACCTGCCCATCGCCGCGATGATCCAGCGAGTTCAGCAGCGCGCGTGCTCCAGGAAGAGTAGTCGAATACGTTATGCGTTGCTGCAATGCCTCACGCCGAATCGAGAACGAATCGGCGATCGCCTGCTTGCCTTCCGTGGTGTTGACGATAAACACGATTTCACCGTTCTTGATGAGGTCGACGATATGCGGACGGCCTTCGAGCACTTTGTTGATGCGCTCGCACTCGAAACCGTTGTTGCGCAGGAACTCGCAGGTGCCGCCAGTGGCGACCAGTGAAAATCCGCGCCGGCGCAGTTCTCCAGCCACCACCAGCAGGCGTCGCTTGTCTGGATCGCGCACCGACAAGAATACCTTTCCCACGCCCGGAGCATCAATATTTGCCGCCATGTGTGCGCGCGCGAAAGCGGCACCGAAGCTGCGCCCTACTCCCATCACCTCGCCCGTCGAGCGCATTTCAGGCCCGAGAATCGGGTCGACGTTCTGGAATTTCAGGAATGGGAAGATCGCTTCCTTGACCGAATAATAGGCCGGAATCACTTCACGCGTGCTGCCCTGCTCGATCAGGCTGCGCCCGACCATGCAGCGTGCGGCGATCTTGGCCAGCGCCACGCCCGTGGCTTTGGATACGAAGGGTACGGTGCGCGACGCGCGTGGATTGACTTCGAGTATGTAAATCGTCGAGGCACCGGCTTCATCGGTCTGGATCGCAAACTGCGTGTTCATGAGCCCGATGACTTTCAGCTCGCGCGCCATTTGTGCAACCTGTACGCGCAATGCATCCTGGGTTGAGGCACTGAGCGAATACGGCGGCAGTGAACACGACGAATCTCCGGAATGCACACCGGCTTCTTCGATATGCTCCATGATGCCGCCGATCAACACATTACCCTGCGCATCGGCGACCACGTCGACATCGACTTCGACGGCGTTGTCGAGGAATCGATCCAGCAACACTGGCGAATCATTTGACACGCGCACCGCTTCGGTGATGTAACGGGTCAAATCGGCATCGCTGTGCACAACCTCCATGGCGCGACCACCGAGCACGTAACTCGGACGCACCACCAGCGGGTAGCCAATTTCGCGCGCGAGGGCGAGCGCTTCATCGGGATTGCGTGCGGTCCGATTCGGCGGCTGCAGCAAGCCGAGCTTTTCGATCATCTTCTGGAAGCGTTCGCGATCCTCGGCCAGATCGATCGAATCCGGTGACGTTCCGATCACCGGCACGCCATTGGCTTCCAGCGCGCGCGCCAATTTCAGCGGCGTCTGCCCCCCGTACTGCACGATGACGCCTTTGGGCTTTTCCTTGGCGACGATCTCCAGCACGTCTTCGAGCGTCAGCGGCTCGAAGTAAAGCCGGTCGGACGTGTCGTAATCGGTGGAGACGGTTTCCGGATTACAGTTGACCATGATGGTCTCGAATCCGTCTTCGCGCAGCGCCTGCGCGGCATGCACGCAACAGTAGTCGAATTCAATGCCCTGGCCGATGCGGTTCGGACCGCCGCCAAGCACCATGATCTTGTCGCGATTGGTTGGCTGCGCCTCGCATTCTTCCTCGTAGGTCGAATACAGATACGCCGTCGTGGTGGCGAATTCGGCCGCACACGAATCCACGCGCTTGTAGACCGGATGCACACCAAAGGCTTGGCGCAGCTTGCGCATCGCCGCTTCATTGGTGTCGAGCAGGCTGGCCAGCCGGCCATCGGAAAAGCCTTTGCGCTTGAGCGCGTACAGGCGCTGCGCATCAAGGACGGCGAGCCCGGCAGACTGAACCTCGTTCTCGATCTCGACCAATTCGGCGATCTGATCGAGGAACCAGCGGTCGATATGCGTGCAGGCGTAAATTTCTTCCAGCGAAAGCCCGGCACGAAAACCGTCGGCGACGAAAAACACGCGATCCGGGCGTGGTTCGCGCAATTCGCGTTTCAAGGTTGCGATGTCGTCTGGATTGGTGAAATCCAGTTGCCCCGGATTCAAACCATCCTTGCCCGTTTCCAGACTTCGCAGCGCTTTCTGTAGCGACTCCTGGAATGTGCGCCCGATCGCCATCACCTCGCCGACCGATTTCATCTGTGTAGTCAGGCGTGCATCGGCAGCAGGAAATTTCTCGAACGCAAAGCGCGGAATCTTGGTGACGACGTAGTCGATGCTTGGCTCGAACGACGCTGGCGTCTTGCCGCCGGTGATTTCGTTCTTGAGTTCATCCAGCGTGTAGCCAACCGCGAGTTTTGCCGCGACCTTGGCAATCGGGAACCCCGTGGCCTTCGATGCCAGCGCCGACGAGCGCGACACGCGCGGATTCATCTCGATGACGACGACACGGCCGTTCTCGCTGTTCACGCCGAACTGCACGTTCGATCCGCCAGTATCGACACCGATCTTGCGCAACACCGCGATGCTGGCGTCGCGCAGGCGCTGGTATTCCTTGTCGGTCAGCGTCAGGGCAGGTGCGACGGTAATCGAGTCGCCCGTGTGAACGCCCATCGGGTCGAGGTTTTCGATCGAGCACACGATGATGCAGTTGTCGGCGGTATCGCGCACGACTTCCATCTCGAACTCTTTCCAGCCGAGCACGGACTCTTCGACCAGCACCTGCTTGACCGGCGACAACTCCAGCCCGCGCGATACGATCTCGACGAACTCCTCGCGATTGTAGGCAATGCCACCACCGCTACCTCCCAGCGTGAAGCTGGGGCGGATGACGGTCGGAAAGCCCACCTTGATCTGGATCTCCAAGGCCTGCTCCAGCGTTTGGGCGACCTCGGCTTTTGGACAATCCAGCCCGATCTCGATCATTGCGCGGCGGAACAAGGCGCGATCTTCGGCCATGCGGATGGCTTCGCGCGAGGCACCGATCAGCTCAACGCCGTATTTTTCCAGAATCCCAGCGTCAGCCAAATCCAGTGCGCAATTGAGCGCGGTCTGCCCACCCATGGTGGGCAACAGTGCATCCGGGCGTTCCTTGGCGATGATACGTTCCACCGTACCACGCTCGATCGGCTCGATATAAACCGCATCGGCCATGTGTGGATCGGTCATGATCGTGGCCGGATTCGAGTTGACGAGGACAACCCGAAACCCTTCTTCTTTCAGTGCCTTGCAGGCTTGAGCTCCAGAATAATCGAACTCGCATGCCTGGCCGATGACGATCGGACCGGCGCCAATGATGAGGATGGTTTTGAGATCAGTGCGCTTTGGCATTGCCTGCCTCCACGTCATGCATAAGGTTGATGAAAGTATCGAACAAACCTGCCACGTCATGTGGCCCTGGGCTGGCTTCCGGATGCCCCTGAAAGCTGAAGGCTGGCGCGTCAGTCAGGCGGATGCCTTGATTCGAGCCATCAAACAACGAGCGGTGAGTGACTTCGACATTGCCGGGCAATGAAGTTTCATCGACTGCAAAGCCGTGATTCTGACTTGAAATCATCACCCGACCGTTGGCCAGATCGATCACTGGATGGTTCGCGCCATGGTGACCAAACTTCATCTTGATCGTTTGCGCGCCGATGGCCAGACCGAGCAACTGATGTCCAAGGCAAATTCCGAACAGCGGGATGCGGCGTTTCAGGAACTCGCGTGTCGCCGCAATCGCGTAATCGCAAGGCTGTGGATCGCCCGGTCCGTTGGACAGGAAAATTCCATCCGGTTTGTGCACCAATGCTTCCTCGGCGGTAGTTTGCGCCGGTACAACGATGACTTCGCAACCACGATCGACAAGCAGGCGCAAAATATTGTGCTTGCAGCCGAAATCGTAGGCGACAACACGATAGTTCGCTTTTGGAGGTGGCGGGTAGCCGCGGTCCAGATCGTAGCTGCCCTGTTCGAATCGATAGGTCTTTTGAGTACTGACGACCTTGGCCAGGTCCATGCCGTTGAGGCCAGCAAACTCACGCGCCGCAGCGGTTGCCTGCAAGGGATCGCTGTCTGTGCCAGTTACGATGCATGCATTTTGCGAACCGGTCTCGCGCAGGATTCGGGTCAAACGGCGCGTGTCGATTTGCGCGATGGCGACGATGTTGTGCCGACGCAGATACGCATCCAGCGTCTCGGCGCTGCGCCAGTTGCTGGCGATTCGCGGCATGTCGCGCACGATCAATCCGGCCGCATGGACACGATCGGATTCCTCGTCAATGGCGTTGCAGCCGGTGTTGCCAACGTGCGGGCAGGTCATTGCAACGATCTGACGCGCGTAGGAAGGATCGGTGAGGATTTCCTGGTAACCGCTCATCGCCGTGTTGAAAACCGCCTCGCCCACGGTACGCCCGTGCGCACCGATGGAAATGCCGCGAAAGACGCTTCCGTCCGCGAGTGCGAGTAAAGCCGATGTGGTCATGCGTTCGCCTTAAGTTTGAACCTAACCTTCGGATGCAGCGAAACCCGCGGGCTGGCAAAAACCAGTCCGTGAAACCAGGTTACGGGCGAGTGTGAATGTTACCGGCACGCTACCTGTGCTGTCCACCGCGCTAGAATGCCCGCACGCCAATCACGACCGCTGCCATGTCCGTCCTAAGCACCAAAACTGCCCCTTCCCCGCTATTCGATCCGGCTACTCTGGATCGGCCAGATACTCTGGTTGGTAGCGAGCCATTTCGCTATCTGCTCGCGCAAAATCAGCTGGCAGACAGCGCTGGCGATGCTCTGCGACGCGATTTCCCCAAATACGCCGGCGCGGGCTTCTTCCCCTGGCAGGAATCCGATTGCGGCCCGTCGATCAACGACCTGATCGCTGACCTGACCGAACCGGCCGTCGCCAGCGCGATCGGTGCGAAGCTCGGCATAGAGAATCTTGGCCAGTACCCGACCTTGGTGACGTTGTGTCGTGCCCTGAACAAACGCCATGGCACCATTCATACCGACAGCAAATCCAAGATCGCTACTGCCCTGCTCTATCTCAACGAAACCTGGCCGGACACGAGCGCGGGATGTTTCCGCCTGCTCAAGCGCATCGATGATATCGACGCAACGATCGGGCCGGAGATCAGGCCGCTTTATGGCAATCTGGTCATATTCAAACGCGCCCACAATTCGTTCCACGGTCATCTGCCCTTCGAAGGCGAACGCCTGGTGATCCAGGTTGCGTGGCTCACGAGCATGGAAGAGAAACGGCGCAAGACCCAGCGCGGCAAACTGTCGCGCCTATTCAAGAAGTTATTTGGCAGCCTGGATCGAAAATTTGGCGCTGGGCGCGATCGCAACGCTGCGCACCGCGACTGATCACGATCGCGCATGTCGCCAATCCTGCAACACACACTGTTCGAAGCGCTGGCTTATGCCGTTGGATTTCGCATGTTCCTGTGGACGCGCAAGCGGATGGCACCCACCGCATTTGCGGACAACGATCAAGTCGTGTGGATTGGCGCATCTGCAATTATCGGCGCAGCAATCGGCGCGAAGCTGTCGTACTGGATTGATGACCCGCTGAATGCTTTTGCGCAATTTCCGAATTGGCGACACCTGCTCGAAGGCAAGTCCATTATCGGCGCCCTGCTGGGAGGCCTGATCGGCGTTGAATTGGTCAAACGCGTAGCACGCGTGAAGCATTCGACTGGAGACGCGTTCGTACTGCCGCTGACCGTGGGCATGTGCATTGGCCGCATCGGCTGTTTCCTCGCCGGTCTTGGCGATCACACTTACGGCACCGCAACGAACCTGCCTTGGGCGGTGGATTTTGGCGACGGCATTCCGCGCCATCCAACCCAGCTTTACGAAATCGATTTTCTGATCGCGCAATATGCGTTGATCCACTGGCGCCGTGATGCACTGACGACAAGTGGAGACCGTTTCCGCGCGTTCATGATCGGCTATCTGGCATTCCGTTTCCTGGTCGAATTCATCAAGCCGGTGTTGTATGCCTATCCCGGAGGACTCTCCGGCTTACAATGGTTATGCGTTGCAGGACTCATCTATTACGCCAAGGATATTCCGCGTATTCTGCGCAGCGTGATTCTGGGGAATTCTGGGCGATGGGCAACAAGGTAAGGCCTTACCTGTTCTACGACAGTGCAGTATCGGTTTGTGCGCAATGCCTGCGCCGTGTCGAGGCCAAGATCCTGATCAAGGACGACCGCGTCTATCTGGAGAAATGGTGCCCGGAGCACGGTCGCGCGCGCGTGCTGCTAGCCGACGATGCAGCGTATTACCGCAAGTGCCGTGAAGTCTTCATCAAGCCGCCGGAGCTTCCCCAGCGATTCAACACATCGCAACGCTGGGGCTGTCCTTACGACTGCGGGCTGTGTCCGGAACACATGCAGCATTCCTGCCTGACGCTGGTTGAAATTACCGATCACTGCAATCTGCGTTGTCCGATCTGTTACGCCAACAGTGGGCCCCATCGGCCGGGTTTTCGCGATCTGGCCACGGTCGAGCGAATGTTCGACGCGATCGTCGCCAATGAAGGTGAACCCGATGTCGTGCAGATATCCGGCGGCGAGCCTACCTTGCACCCGGACTTCTTCGCCATCCTCGACGCCGCGAAAGCACGCCCCATTCGGCATTTGATGGTCAACACCAACGGCCTGCGGATCGCCCGCGAGCCGGAATTCGCCGCGCGACTGGCAAAGTATCTGCCGGGCTTTGAGCTATACCTGCAATTCGATTCGTTGCGCGAGGAAGTACACACGCAATTGCGCGGAGCGAAGCTTCGCGATATTCGCCTACGCGCGCTCGAAAATCTCAATCAACACGATATATCCACCACGCTCGTCGTAACGGTGAAGAAGGGCCTCAACGACCACGAACTGGGCGACATCATCGACTTCGCACTAACTCAGCCCTGCGTGCGCGGCGTGACGTTCCAACCGATCCAGGAAGCCGGTCGCCTGGAGGGCTTCGATCATGAGCACCATCGCCTGACCTTGAGCGAAGTGCGTCGTCGCATACTCGAACAATCTCCATTGTTCGAGCCCGACGACTTGATCCCGGTGCCGTGCAATCCGGATTGCCTGGCCATGGCCTACGCGTTGAAGCTGGGCGACCAGGTGGTTCCGCTGACCCGATTCGTATCACCAGAGACCCTGGTTTCAAAAGGCCGCAACACGATCGTTGTCGAGCGTGACGAACAATTGCGCGCACATGTATTCGAATTGTTCGCGACCAATCATTCACCCGACTCGCAGGCTTGCTCGTTGGCGGATTTACTGTGCTGCCTGCCGCAAGTGCAGGCCCCTGCGGATCTTGGCTACCGCAACGTTTTTCGCATCCTGATCATGCAATTCATCGACGCACACGGATTCGATTTGCGCGCAGTCAAGAAGTCCTGCGTGCATATCGCGCAACCCGACGGGCGCATCATTCCGTTTGATACCTTCAACCTGTTTTACCGCGACGACATGGCTAAGCGGCTGGATGAACTGCGCGCAGCGGTGGATCGCGGCAACTCGATCATCGAGGCAATCCCATGAACGAAATGCGCCTGGAACCGCCAACAGATGTTCCGCCCGGATCATCGCCGCCCTCTCCTCCAAATTCCGATGACGTTGTCATTCCTGGGCCGGGAAAAGGTTCGATTGTCTTGGGCTTTGTCCTGGGCTGGGTAATCGTCGTCGGCGGGCAGTTTTTGATGATCACATTGCGCACGAGCACCGCCTTCCTTTTGCCCGAAGCAGTGTTATTGGCAGTCGCAATCTACTTCGCCGTCACAGGCAAAACTCGCACTGCCGCAGGAATTTTCATCGCGTTTGGAACAATGATTGCGTTAGCCTTGCTGCTGGTTGCCGCATGCTTCGGCATGATGTCAAACGGCGGCTTTATGCACTAAAAAAGCCTGCCGCGAAAGTGATCGGCAGGCTTATATTGACGCTACGCCGGCGCGATAACGCCGATGAATGATCGACTAATTCCTCGACTGCAACTTCGACAGCAGCCGTAGCAGTTCCAGATACAGCCACACCAGGGTGACGACCAGCGCGAACGCACCGTACCACTCCATGTACTTTGGCGCGCCAGCCTTGACGCCACTCTCGATCAAGTCGAAATCAAGAATCAGGTTCAACGCGGCAATGATGACGACGAGCACGCTGAAGCCGATGCCGATACCGCTGGAACTGTTGATGAAGCCGATCGAATGGCCAAAGAAGCCCATCACGAAACTGGCCATATACAACAGGAACACGCCCCCGGTCGCCGCGACCACGCCGAGTTTGAATTTTTCCGTCGCCTTGATCCAACCACTTCGATAGGCCACCAGCAACGCCGCCATCGTGCCAAACGTCAGCCCTACCGCCTGCATCACAATTCCAGGGAAGCGCGCTTCGAAAATCGCCGACAAGGCGCCAATGAATAGCCCTTCGACCACGGCATAAAGTGGTGCCGTATATCCCGCCCATTGCTTCTTGAATACGGTAACCAATGCGAGTATCAAACCGCCGATAGCGCCACCGATCATTAGTGGATACAAGGTTGGAATGCTGGCCGGACCGGCGTAGCGGCTCCAACTCACCATTGCGCCAACCAGCACCAGAACCAGCAGCAAACCGGTTTTGTTCACCGTGCCATTGAGCGTCATCACGCCATCGCCGGACAAAACCCTGCCTGTGCTGACGTCGAGAAACGTGTTCTTGCCGAGTGCCGGATTACCGCTTTGCATGATGCTTTCCTCGTGAATTGACAGGTTGATGAAAAAGTCGTTCCTGGACTTCTTCAGTCGCTTGAGTTTAGGTAAAGCCCGCTAACGTCGCTGCGCGAGTCATTGCTTTGCACCAGTGATTGATTTGCGTGCGATGCTTCCCTACATCGTGTCAGCAAGGTGTTTTTCAATATCCTGTTCAGAATATTCGGTGGGTGCCAGAACCTGGTCCAGCGTGTAAATTCCTGGATTGCGACCCGCCAGCCAGATAGCCGCGGCAACCGCACCGTTTGCGAAGATATTTCGATCCCCGGCACGGTGACTTAGTTCCAGACGTTCGCCGCCGGTTGCGAAAATCACCGTGTGATCGCCGACGACATCGCCGCCCCGCAGCGCGGCGAAACCGATCTCACCGGCGCGACGTGGGCCGGGTTGCCCATGCCGCGCATAGACGGCTTGTTCCGAGAGCGACTGCTTGCGGCCTTCAGCAACCGTCTCGCCAAGCGCCAACGCCGTGCCGGATGGCGCGTCGCGCTTGCGCGAATGATGCATTTCAATGATCTCGCAATCCCAATCCGGGAATGCCTCGGCGACTCGGCGTACGCAGCGCTGCAACATGGCAACGCCGAGGCTGAAATTCGCCGCCCAGAGAATCGGAATCGTGCGCGCGGCCTGCTGCATAGCCGCGCGTTGTTCCGCGCGCACTCCGGTAGAACCACTGACGAACGCCGCACGCCGCTCCAGCGCCATCGCCAGGGCACCATCAAATGCTACCGGGCCACTGAAATCGACCAGCACGTCGCAAGGCACATCCGGATCGAGGGATGTGGAAAAATCCACATTGCGCGGCAACGCACCGAAGACGCGATCCAGCGGCTCATCTGCGAGTCCGGAGCCAGGCCTCACCAGCGCGCACGCGATGCGCGCCTTGTCGGATTCGAGCACGCGACGAATCACCGCCTGCCCCATGCGACCAGCCGAACCATGCACGACAATGTTGACGGGATTATCCATGGCCGAATCCTAGCAGAGAGCTAGATCGTGCGCGCAGCGCACCCTACGGGAAAGTAGCGTGCGCTGCGCGCACGATTGGTGCCCACTACGACGTCACCCGCTCCCAGAACTGCTTGACGCCATCCAGCCAGGAACTGGCGCGCGGCGTATGCGCACGTGCGTCTTCGCCGAAGCTGTCTTCGAGTTGTTGCAGCAGTTCGCGTTGGTGTTTGTCGAGTTTCACCGGCGTCTCGACGATCACATGGCAAATCAGGTCGCCGACGCGGCCGCTGCGCACGTTGCGCACACCTTTGCCGCGCAGCGTGAACGCCTTGCCGGTCTGAGTCTCCGCGGGAATGCGGATTTCGGCATCACCACCGAGTGTGGGAACTTTCATTTCCGCACCGAGTGCGGCATGGGAAAAGCGGATCGGCACTTCGCAGTGCAAATCGTCGTGATCGCGCTGGAAAATCGGATGTTCGCGCACATGTACTTCGACGTATAGATCGCCTGGAGCCGAACCCGCTGGACCGGCCTGGCCTTCACCCGTGAGACGAATGCGGTCGCCACTATCGACACCGGCGGGAATCTTCACCGACAGTGTCTTGTCGCGATTTACACGGCCCTCGCCGCGACACTGCGTGCACGGTTTGGCAATGACCCTGCCGGCACCGCCGCAATGTGGACAGGCCTGCTGGATTGAAAATATGCCGTTCTGCATGCGCACCCGGCCCTGGCCGCGACAGGTGGAACACGTCGTCGTAGTACCGTCTGCGGAACCGGACCCTTCACAACCATCGCACGAGACAAGGGTTGGAATTTCGATCTGTTTATCAACTCCAAAAACTGCATCTTCCAGATCAAGCTCGAGCATGTAGCGCAGGTCCGCGCCGCCTCGCGCACGGCCGCGGCCAGCACCCATGCCGAAGATGTCCGAGAAGATGTCACCGAAAATATCGCCGACATTGCCGAAGCCGGCACCGCCTCCACCTCCACCCGTGCCCTGTTCGAATGCCGCATGTCCGTGCTGGTCGTACATCGCGCGCTTTTGTGGATCGCTCAAGACTTCGTAAGCTTCCTTGGCTTCCTTGAATTTTTCCATCGCTTGGGGATCGTCCGGGCAACGGTCCGGATGCCATTTCATCGCCAGACGGCGAAACGATTTTTTCAGTTCGCCGTCATTGACACTGCGTTCAACGCCAAGAACTTCGTAATAACAACGTTTGCTCATTTGGAAATCACTCGACTCTCAATACGTCGATCCGGAACAAACCACAGAATCGCTACCGCTGCGTACAACACGCACGACAGCCACGGCACCACGAATGCAATGCCGATCGCCAGCGCGTAGGCCACGATCGACAGTTTTCCCTTCACGTCGCTGCCAATCGCTTCGGCCAGCAGCGAATCCTTGCCATTGACGGCGATCAGGGCTTTGATCATCAGCGGCCATGCCAACGCCGCCATCAACAGTATTGCGCCGTAGAGCGCCACCGGTACGGCGGCAAAATGTTCTTCGCTCATCCAACTGGTGACGAAGGGAAACAACGACAACCAGAACAACAAATGCAGATTTGCCCAAAGCACGCGTCCATCAACACGTTTGACCACATGCAGCACGTGATGGTGGTTGTTCCAGTAAATACCAACATAGACGAAGCTCAAGATATAGCTGAGCAGAACCGGCCACTGCGATAACACCGCGACCATGGTTGGCTCGTGCGGTACCTTCAGTTCCAACACCATGATCGTGATGATGATCGCGATCACGCCATCGGTGAAGGCCTCGACTCTCCCCTTGCCCATCCCAGAATCTCTCGTCATGCAAAAGACAAAGCCGACCTGTGCGTGGCCGGCTTTGTCCGATACTGAAAGTAACCGTAACGCGTGGCCTTATTTCTTGCCGTCTTCCTTGACCTCAGTGAACTCGGCATCGACGACATCGTCCTTCGGCGCGCCCCCGGAGCCTGCGGCCTGCGCACTTTCCGCGCCAGCGCCGCTTGCGGCAGCCGCGGCCGCACCCAGCGCCTGCGAGGCCTGCTCCAACGCTGCCGTTTTCGATTCGATCGCGGCTTTGTCTTCGCCCTTCATTGCGTGTTCAAGATCCGACAGCGCCGACTCAATCGCACCGATCTGATCCGGTACCTTGCCACCGTGTTCCTTGATCGCCGCACGCGTGGCGTGCACGAGTTGATCGGCCTTGTTGCGTACACCAACCAGTTCATGGAATTTCTTGTCGTCTTCCTTGTTGGCTTCGGCGTCGCGCACCATGCGCTGGATTTCTTCCTCGTTGAGGCCCGAACCGGCCTTGATCTCGATGCGCTGTTCCTTGCCGGTTTTCTTGTCCTTGGCCGATACGTGCAGGATACCGTTGGCGTCGATGTCGAACGTGACCTCGACCTGCGGCATGCCACGCGGAGCGGAATCAATACCAGCCAGGTCGAACTTGGCCAGCGATTTGTTCGCACTTGCGCGCTCGCGTTCGCCCTGCAACACATGCACAGTGACCGCGTTCTGATTGTCTTCGGCTGTGGAAAAAACCTGCGTGTTCTTGGTCGGAATGGTCGTGTTCTTTTCGATCAGCTTGGTGAATACGCCGCCCATCGTTTCGATACCCAGCGACAGTGGGGTGACGTCGAGCAACAGCACGTCCTTGACGTCGCCGCCAAGCACGCCGCCCTGGATCGCGGCACCCACGGCCACGGCTTCGTCCGGGTTGACGTCCTTGCGTGGTTCCTTGCCGAAAAATTCCTTGACCGCATCCTGCACCTTGGGCATGCGCGTCTGTCCGCCGACCAGGATCACTTCGTTGATGTCGGCAATCTTCAGGCCGGCATCGTTGAGTGCCGTACGGCAAGGAACAATCGTCGCCTTGATCAAATCCTCGACCAACGCTTCGAGCTTGGCCCGGGTCAGCTTGATGTTCATGTGCTTCGGACCGGAGGAATCGGCCGTGATGTACGGCAGATTGACTTCAGTCTGGTGCGCAGTGGACAACTCGATCTTGGCGCGTTCGGCACCATCCTTCAGTCGCTGCAACGCGAGCGAATCGTTTTTCAGATCGACACCGGTATCTTTCTTGAATTCCTCGACCAGATAATCGATCAGGCGCTTGTCGAAATCCTCGCCACCCAGGAACGTATCGCCGTTCGTGGCCAGCACCTCGAACTGCTTCTCGCCATCAACCTCGGCGATCTCGATGATCGACACGTCGAACGTGCCACCGCCCAGGTCGTAAACCACGATCTTGCGGTCGCCGCCCTTCTTGTCGATGCCGTAGGCGAGCGCTGCCGCGGTCGGTTCGTTGATGATGCGCTTGACCTCAAGACCCGCGATGCGGCCGGCATCCTTGGTCGCCTGGCGCTGCGAATCGTTGAAGTACGCTGGCACCGTGATTACAGCCTCGGTGACGGCTTCGCCCAGGTAGTCCTCGGCGGTCTTTTTCATCTTCATCAAAATCTTGGCCGAGATTTCCTGCGACGACAATTTCTTGCCGTCAGCCGTTTCCAGCCAGGCGTCGCCGTTGTCATGCGCCATAATCTTGTACGGCACAAGACCGATATCCTTCTGCACTTCGGCATCGGTGAATTTGCGCCCGATCAGGCGCTTCACTGCATAGAACGTATTCTTCGGGTTGGTCACTGCCTGACGCTTGGCGCTTGCGCCAACCAGAACTTCGTTGTCCTTGAATGCAACGACAGACGGCGTGGTGCGATCACCTTCCGAATTTTCGATGACACGCGCAGTGCCGCCTTCCATGATTGCGACGCAGGAATTGGTGGTGCCCAAGTCGATACCGATGATCTTGCCCATGTGTTCAATCTCCGAAAATGTAATGCGACACCAAGTCGCGTATGGCCTGAAATTTGGGGGCGGCGCGAGTCAATTCAAGCGCCAGGAGCCTTGGCCACGGCAACCAGTGCCGGGCGCAGCAAACGTTCGTTGAGCACATAGCCCTTCTGCATCACCGCGACCACGCTGTTCGGCTTGGCATTTGGCGCATCGACCAGGCTCATGGCCTGGTGGCGCTCGGGATCGAAGGCCTCGCCCAGCGGATCGACTTGCTTGAGCCCGTTGTTTTCCGCGACTTTCAACAATGCCTTCAGGGTCAAGTCCATGCCTTCGCGCAGCGCGCCGACGTCCGTGTTCTCCACGGCCAGCCCGCGTTCGAGGCCGTCGAAAACCGGCAGCAAATCGCCGAGCAGGCGTTCATTCGCGTAGCGGCGCGCCTGTTCCAGATCGCGCTGCAGGCGCTTGCGCTGATTTTCGATTTCGGCGCGTTCGCGCAGCAAGACCTCGCGCATTTCACCGATTTTGTTCTCGTACTCGGCCAGCTTGTCGGTAAATTGATCGGCGTCAGCTTGCATATCGTCGTCTTGGGCGCGTGCGTCCATGTCGGCACCCTGCCTGCTTGGATCGGGCTTGGTCGGATCGGTGTTTTGCATAGCCAGAATTCTCAATTTCGAAAAAATGGTGAGTGTAGTGATGCACTGCGAGTCGCGGATTTCAACACCCATCGACCGGATACTCGCTCGCCACGTGCCGCACAACCGCGGTTTGCTTATATGGCCTGCTGCGCGCGATTCAAGGCACCGGTGAGAATCTGTGCCGTGGCCTGGACCACGGGAATGACGCGTTGATACGCCATGCGTGTGGGCCCGATCACGCCAAGTACGCCAAGAACACGCCCTTCGACGCCGTAGGGTGCGGTGATCAGGCTGCAACCATCCAGCGCAGTAAACCCGGATTCTTCACCGATGAACAGGCGCACACCTTCTGCCTTGGCACAGCTTTCCAGCAACAGCAATAGATCGCGCTTGCGCTGGAATGCTTCGAACAAGTCACGTAGCCGGTCCATGTCGGCCAGGCCTTGCGAGCCCATCAGGTTGATCTGACCGGCCACCAACATGTCCTGTCGTGTTTGTTCAGGAAATGCCTGCTGGGTCACGTCGGCTGCCGCGACCATCAATTGATGCAGGCGATGGCTGGTTTCCTTCATTTCACGCAGCAGGCGATGGCGGATTTCGACCATGCGCAATCCGGCATAGTTTTCGTTGAGGAAATTCGCTATTTGTTCCAGTTCACCCGGCGAATAAGCACGCTGGGTATTGACCACCCGGTTCTGCACTTCGTTGTCGGAAAAGACCAGAATCACCAACACACGGTTGCCTTCAAGTGCCACAAAATCAATATGCCGAAACGGGAATTCCTCGCGCGTCGGCACGGTGACGATCCCAACGAAGCGTGTGACTTCCGACAACAACGACGAGACCCCACTGAGCAGATCCTGGGTCGGCCCCTGCGCGGGTAATTCGCAGCGCAATTGCTCGATCTGCGGTGCGTCCAGCGGCTTGAGCTCGAGCAGGCTATCCACAAACACGCGATACCCCTGCGCTGTCGGGATACGTCCTGCCGACGTATGCGGCGCGGCGAGCAAACCGAGGTCTTCCAGATCGGACATGATATTGCGAATGCTGGCCGGGCTCAGATCCAGCCCCGAGTTCTTCGCGAGGGTGCGCGAACCAACAGGGTGACCGTCGGCAATATATTGCGCGATGAGCGTGCGCAATAATTGGCGCGCACGCGCATCGAGCTTGCTATCGAAAACTGATGCCATCGACTCGACCATGTCCAAGTGTGCCATGACGCTAACAATCGTCCACACCTTGGTCAATAGGGGGTGGAAGGCCAATATTCAAGCATAGCGTCATGCGTTGCCGCACTGCCACGCCAATCCAATGATCACTGGACTTGCACGGGTTTTGCCCTTACGCTTGCACAAAGGCGTGGATCAACCCAGCGAACCGGCAAGCCCCGGCGCGACGCACGGCCAGCCCACGCAGTCCGACTTTACTCTTAGCGCTCCCAACGCCCGATCAGGTCGGCACGCAGGCAGGTCGTACAGGTTTCCAGGGATTTCTGGTGCAAGGGCCGCCCCGATTCGGTGGCTGTAATCACGCTTCTGGGGCAATGTGTCGATTGTAGTAAGTTGATGATTCCGGGTTCGGGCGAACTGTGCCGGATAGGTTGATTACCGCTGCTCATTGCACGGTTTGAAATCGATTGCTCTGCAATACTTCGGGCTAATCGTTTCGAAAAACGCAGGCGATCCCTGGGGGAATCGCCAAAAGCTGCCGACCTGCCGTCGGCATCCCAACCGCTGAGTCGGTACCAAAGTTTTTCCAAAATGCTTTCAGCTAATCCATGCGGCCGACGCCGCACAAGCGCATGAACAACCCGCTGGCATGACCACACAAGCTTCTGAAAATCTCGCAGCTGTCGAGCCCGCAGGTATTTTTACGCCGGTGCCGCAGCAGCAGGAAATGCCGCTCGCGCTGGTGCGCGGACAGCCGATGCTGCAAATGCCGCAAGACCTTTATATCCCTCCGGACGCGCTTGAAGTCATCCTTGAAGCCTTCGAAGGACCGCTGGACCTGCTGCTTTACCTGATCCGCCGGCAGAACCTGGATATTCTCGATATCCCGATCGCCGAGATCACGCGGCAATACATTGATTACATCGAGTTGATGCACGACGTGCGCCTGGAACTGGCGGCTGAATACCTTGTGATGGCGGCCATTCTGGCGGAGATAAAATCGCGGTTGTTGCTGCCGCGCCCGCCCCAGATTGAAGGCACAGAAGACGATCCACGCGCCGAACTGGTGCGGCGTTTGCAAGAATACGAGCGCTTCAAGCAAGCTGCTGAAGACATTGAAGCGATGCCACGCATGGATCGCGATTTTTCAACGGTTAGTGCGTTCGTGGCCGACAAGAACGTCATCCGCTTGCCACCACCGGTCGAATTGCGTGAACTTTTGCTCGCACTGAAGGACGTTATCACGCGTGCCGAATTGACCGGCCATCACGCGATTCAGCGCGAAACCCTGTCGGTGCGCAGCCGCATGGGCGATGTGCTCAAGGCACTCGGCGATGGCGAGTTTCGACCATTCGAGAGCCTGTTCGTTGTCGAAGAAGGCAGGCCCGGCATTGTCGTCACGTTTCTGGCAATGCTCGAACTGGCCAAAGAACTACTGATCGAGATCATGCAAGCCGAACCGCTCGGACCGATCTACCTGAAGTCACTCGCCACGGGCGCCTGATTGCAACATTTTTAAGGACGCACCGAAGTTTTGACCGGTATATTCTCGTTCGCATCGAAACGCAGCGCGGCTTGGCCATATCGATGCATTCGTCATCGGCTTGATGACCAAACCAGAACTTGCCGTATTTGTATTTATAGAACCAACACATGACCCAACCGCAAATGATTGAAGCCGCACAACTCAAACGAATCATTGAGGCCGCCCTCCTGGCAGCCGCGCAGCCGTTGTCGCTGGCACAGCTGAGCGCCTTGTTTGGCGAACATGAAATGCCCAGCCATCAAGATATGGCGCGTGCATTGGAAGAACTTCGCGAAGACTGCGCCGAGCGCGGCGTGGAATTGACCGAGGTTGCCTCCGGATTCCGCTATCAGGTGCGTGCCGACGTGAACGCCTGGGTCGCACGCTTGTGGACCGAGCGCCAGACGAAATATTCGCGCGCCCTGCTTGAAACGCTCGCCCTGATTGCCTATCGCCAACCAATCACGCGCGGTGAAATCGAACAGATCCGTGGCGTGGCCGTATCGACGAATATCATTCGCACCCTGGAAGAACGCGAATGGGTGCGCGTGGTGGGTTATCGCGACGTACCAGGCAAGCCAGCGCTGTTTGGCACCAGCAAGATTTTTCTGGATTACTTCAACCTGAAGTCTCTTGATGAATTGCCGCCGCTGGCCGAAATTCGCGAAATTGAAGATTTCGACCCGCAGCTTACCTTGGGTCCAGTCGCCGCCGGCGAAGCCATCGATGAGCCCGATGGCACGCACGTGGGTGAAGCTTCGCCTGACGATGAAATCATCGAAACCGACATTCCATCTCCCATTCGGCCTGCCGCCGATGGCGAGCCGGAAACCACCGACACATCGCTTGTCGATGCCAAACCGGAGCACACCACATGACCGCGCCAACGCGCACTCTACTTACGCTGAAACGCTCGCAAGGCGAAGCAGCAACCATTCAGGAGCGCCTGCACAAGGTGCTCGCCAACGCCGGGTTGGGTTCTCGCCGGGTGCTGGAACAACGTATCGATGCAGGCGAGGTCAAGGTCAACGGCAACGTTGCCGAATTGGGCTCCAGCGTGCATGCCGGTGATCGCGTCGAGATCGACAACAAACTTTTTGTCGCCATCAACGACAGCGCCGAACATGCGCAGGTACTCGTGTTCAACAAACCCGAAGGCGTTGTCACCACCCGCGATGACCCTGAGGGCCGTCCCACTGTGTTCGAGCAGTTGCCCCAACTCAAGGGCGCACGCTGGATCGCAGTCGGGCGCCTGGACATCAACACCACGGGAATGCTGTTGCTGACGACTGACGGCGCCCTCGCCCATCGACTCATGCACCCGAGTGCGGAAGTCGAGCGCGAATATATCTGCCGCGTTCATGGCGAAGTCGCCGATGAAACTCTGGCAAAGCTCAGCAGCGGGGTCGATCTGGAAGACGGCCCGGCAAAATTCGAAGAACTGGCCATCATCAGCCGTGGTGACAGCCATTCCTGGTTCCGGGTGGTGATCCGCGAAGGTCGCAATCGGGAAGTGCGGCGCATGTGGGAATCCCAGGGTTTAATGGTCAGCCGGCTCAAGCGCATCCGCTACGGCAACATCGAATTGCCGCGTGGGTTGCTGCGCGGTCAAAGCCAAACGCTGGAACCGCAACTGATCAAAACCTTGCGCGATCTCGTCGGAGCCACCGATCCCGCGCCGACCCTGACCCTGCAACCGGTTATCGGCCAACGTCGTGCCGCCAAATCGTCGGCGAACGAATTTCGCCCGGCACCGCGCACGCAGCAAGCCTGGACCGGTGCCTTCAACGACGAGGCGCGTGAGATTCGTGCGTTTGATCGCATCCGCGAAGACAAGCCGTTCAGCCGCCCCGGCGACAAGCGCAAACGTGGCAACAAGAAACCGGTCCGTAGTGGCAACGGCCCCAGCAGCCCGGGCGGGCGCGGACAACGCAATACGCGCGGCGGCCCGCGTTCGAAAGCATCAGGGCAGCCTCAGGTCGGCATTTACCAGCCGCAAACCCAACCCTGGAGGGGCGGCGTTGCCGCCGCCGATACCACGGGAGCACCAGGAAGGCGTCCCCCGGGACGTGGTCGCAAACCGCCTCGTCCGGGCGGAGCAAGCACCGGTTGGCGCCCGCCTGTCACCGGCTCTTACGAGGAACGCAATTCGAATTCGCAATTTCCCGGCGGTCGCGCTCGCGGGCGTAAGGCCGGCGTCATCGTTTCCTCGCCGTTGTCGCCGGACAAACCGCTGCCACGCGACGATATCGGCAATCGACTGACACCGGACAAGAACAAGCGCCGCGACCACAAACCGCGCAAGCCGCGCTGAAACTTGCCTGAAAAATTCCTATATCGGCACCTGCGTCGTTAGGCACCATCACCAAACCGCTCTGCCACGGTAGTGCACCGTGGCAGAGTCGACGAACTTCAATCCAGATCCAGTGCCTTGCGATCACCGTCGCGGCGATGCTGTTCCTTGCGGCGGAATTCATCGATGCAGCCGTCGCGCTTGATCATCACGCAGTCCAGATAGTCAGTCGCCTCGACCAAGGCACCGCGGATCGCCTTGCCGGCCGGGGTTTTTTCCTCGTGCGCGAGATTGCCGCCGAAGCCACCGCGATACAAGCCTACCGACACGCCTCCGCCCTTGCTGCGTCCTTCTACGGTGCGGGAAAAATCTACGTCGCCAGTCTCGAGGTTGATGACGCGCAAATCGATGCCCAGATATGCCTCGCTTTGCTTACCGCCGAGGGAAATCCCACGGAAGCTCAGGCCACCGCCGGTGCTTGCGGTATTTTCCTGATATGACGTTACGGTTCCAGTGATGAGGTATTGAGCTCCGGTTAGTTTACCGATGCGCGGACCAGTTCCTGAGCGCACGCGACCCGATGCAGTCAGGTTCTGCTCCTCGAGAACGTTCTGAATCTTGTTGCGCTCCACAACCTTGAAGTCACCACTCGATGACAACTCGTTGGACAGCATCCCGGATAACTCCCAGCCCACACCACCACTCCACCAACCGGCGGCCGTCTGGTTGGTGAATTCCGCTACTGCGACAACCGGGCGATCACCGCCGCGCGCGAACGCAGCCCCCGTCGCAGCCCCCAAAACAACTAAAGCCAAACCCAAGCTCAACTTTTTCATGTCCACTCCCGATAATTAAAAATCAGCTCTACCCCAACGCGGAGCATACTTGCCACGATGCGAGGTTGCCAGTGACGACGAAATGAAAATTTCCGCTTAATCCTTACACGTCGGCATCACGCAAGAAACGTAAGCTGGCTCATCCAGATACGCCATTTGATCCGAAAACATGCCATGAATATCCGAATTTTTTCATTTTTGGCCTGGCTCGGTACGCTACTGCTGGTGTTTTCCGTGCGGCCAACGGTAGCCGCGCCGACTGCGGGCGGCAATCCCACAGGCCCTGCATCAATCCATTGGCTGCATTCTGAAAGCGACGCTTTCGCCCAGGCCCGTGCCCAACACCGTTTCGTACTGCTGGATCTGGAGGCCATCTGGTGCCACTGGTGTCACGTCATGGACGAGAAAACCTATGCCAATCCCGTCGTTCGCGCCGAAATCGCGAAGCACTACGTTGCCTTGCGCGTCGACCAGGACTCGCGCCCCGATTTGGCTGATCGCTACCGGGACTACGGCTGGCCGGCGACCATGGTGTTCGCCGCGGACGGCAGCGAAATTGTCAAACGCCAAGGATTTATCGAGCCACAGCCATTCTTGAAGTTGCTCAAGGTCATTGTCGCTGATCCATCACCGGAAACCGTTGCAAAAGTGGATACGAGCGCCACCGACACGCGCCCGAGCGCGCTGGATGCAGCCACTCGCACGGAACTGATCAAACGCTACCACGGCACCTACGACGCCAAGCTCGGTGGCTTGGACATCGCGCAGAAATATCTCGATCGCGACAGCGTCGAATACGCCATCAATCAGGCCCTCGATGGCGACCAGAATGCAGCCGCCATGGCGCGCAAGACGCTCGACGCTGCGCAGGCACTGATCGACCCGGTCTGGGGCGGCGTGGACCAGTACTCGACTTACGGTGACTGGAAACATCCGCATTACGAAAAACTGGCGACGGTACAGGCGCAGTATCTGCGTAGTTATGCATTGGCATACGCCGCGTTCGGTCGTGATTCCGACGCGCATGCGGTGCATCAAATTCAGCATTACCTGGATACATTTTTGCGAAGTGCTGAAGGTACGTTCTACACCAGCCAGGACGCGGATTTGAGGCCCGGCCAACATGCGAGCGCCTACTTCGCGCTGGCTGACGCCCAACGCCGCGCATTGGGCATCCCGCGCGTCGACAAGCACATCTATTCGCTGCAAAACGGACAGATTATCGAGGCGCTGGCAACCTGGGCGGAACTGCACGGCGACGACCATGCGCTGACTGAGGCCAAGCAAGCAGCGGTATGGATCATTGCGCACCGCGCGCTGCGCGACGGCGGCTTTCGCCATGACGAAAACGATGTGGCCGGGCCGTATCTGGGCGATACGCTGGCGATGGGACGTGGGTTCCTCGCGCTGTATCGCGTGACCGCGCAACCTGAATGGCTGACTCGCGCCAGTGCAGCGGCCGATTTCATCGAGGCAAATTTTGCCCGCAAGCAAGGTGGCTACGTTGGCGCGAAATCACGCGGCCCGATCGATGCCGTCCCACGCATTGAGGAAAACATTTCGGTAGCGCGTTTCACCAACCTGCTTGCCCACTACACCGGCAAGGCTACGCAGCGCGCTAGCAGCGAATCGGCGATGCGTTGGCTGGCTTCGCCATCCATCGCCCTGAGCGAGATCACTGATCCAGGCATTCTTCTGGCCGACGATGAATTGCACAGCGATCCGCTGCACCTTACCGTGATCGGGGCCAAGGGCGATCCGGCAGCGTTGCTGCTATTCGCCACGTTGCAGCATTTGCCACAATGGTACAAACGCATCGAATGGTGGGACAAGGCGCAAGGCCCGTTGTCGAACCCGGACGTGAACTACCCATCGCCAAAACGCGCGGCCGCATTCGTGTGTACACAAAATCGCTGTTCACTGCCGATTTTCAAGCCGCAAGCGATCGCGGAGTTCGTCAGAAGCTCACGCGCGAAAAAATAGGTTCGCTATTAACCCACCGGCAACACTTGATTAACCGTCACGACATTTCTTGATGCGTATCCTTGGCTGCGGTTCATTCATGGAGAAAGGCTATGCGCAGCATCCGAACCCGCCAAAATACGATTCTTGGCCATAGCATCGAGCGCATTGACGAATACGACGATGTCGGATTGGTCGCCAATGTTCGCTACGAAGTCATGTGTCCGTACACCGGGGCGGTATTGACCAGCCGCGCCAGTCTTCGCGCCGCGAAACGCTACGTAATCCTGCACGAATTGCGCTCGATCAAGGTCGGCAAACGTCGCCAAAAACGCGCGCCACAGTACGTTGACGCAGCCTAGAAAACGACAATTCAAACCGTCGGGGACAGTCTGAAATCGTCCGCATCCATCCACGCCGGAAAATGCTCCCGATGCGCGGCCAGCGCGTCGGCATCCAGCGACACGCTGATGGTTTGTTCCTGTGCACCCAATTCCGCCAATGGCCGACCGAGAAAGTCGAGAACCACGCTGTCGCCCGAATACGATAACCCCTTGCCGTCGACACCGACGCGATTGAGCCCTACGCAGTAGCTCAAGTTTTCGATTGCGCGTGCGCGCAGCAACGTGCGCCAGGCGTATTCGCGCGCAGCGGGCCAATTGGCAACGTACAGCAATAAATCGTATTCCATATGGCCGCCGCGATGGCGGTTGCGCGAATACACCGGAAAGCGCAAGTCGTAGCAAACCAGTGGGCATATGCGCCAGCCACGCCACAGCACCACGACGCGTTCGCCGCCCGCGGCATAACGTTCGTGTTCGCCGGCGTAACGGAAAAGATGCCGCTTGTCGTAATGGCGCACGTTGCCGTCCGGAGTGACAAACAGCAGCCGGTTGAATACGTGTCCCTCATCGGTACGCAGTTGCACGCTTCCAGTCATTGCCGCGTCCATGCTCGCGGCCTGCGCACGCAACCATTCCAGGGTCGGCCCGTGCATGGTCTCGGCGTTGTGGATTGCCTCGTTGGAGAATCCGCTGGTGAAGGTTTCCGGCAAGACAACCAAGTCGCAACCACGCAGCGAGTCGATCAACTTGCCGTAATAATCACGATTGCCGGCAGGGTCGTGCCAGCGCGTCGCGCCTTGCGCCAAGCCGACTTTCAGAGTTTGCATAGCCGCTGCGCTGCTGCCGCGAGGGTTTCCTCGCTCTTGGCGAAACACAACCGGATCAGGCGCGCATCCGGAGGCGTTTCGTAGAATGCCGAGACCGGAATGGCTGCCACGCCGGCTTCGCACGCCAGCCATTCGCAAAACGTCAGGTCGTCGTTACGGCTGATCGCCGAATAATCCACCAGTTGAAAGTACGAACCCTTTACCGCCAGCAAGCGGAATTCCGACGGCGCGAGCAAGTCGCGCAGGAAGTCGCGCTTGGCCTGGTAGAACGCCGGCAAATCCAGATAATGCTGCGGATTGTGTTCCAGCTCATTGGCGAATGCCCACTGAGCCGGACTGAACGTGCAAAACGTCAAATACTGATGAACCTTGCGAAACTCCGCGCTGAGTTGTTGCGGCGCGATGCAATAGCCTACTTTCCAGCCGGTGCAGTGATAGGTCTTGCCGAACGAGCTAATAACGAAACTGCGCGCCGCCAGTTCCGCATGGCGCAACACGCTTTGGTGCTCCTGCCCATCGAAAATAATATGCTCATACACTTCGTCGGATAGCACAAAAATATCAGTGCCGCGCACAATCTCAGCCAGCGCATCCAGATCCGAACGTTCGAGTACCGCACCGGAAGGATTGTGCGGCGAATTGATCATGATCATGCGCGTGCGGGCATTGACCGCGTCCTTGACGCGCTGCCAGTCCACGCTGAAATGCGGCAATGTCAAAGGAATATGCACCGCGCGCGCACCTGCCAGTTCGATGGCCGGCTCGTAGCAGTCGTAGCAGGGATCCAGCACGATAACTTCTTCGCCGGCGTGCACGACCGCCGCAATCGCGGCAAAGATCGCTTCGGTCGCACCACTGGTTACGGTGATTTCGTTGTCGGCGCTGACCTTGTGCCCGTACAACGATTCGGTCTTGCGCGCGATCTGCTCGCGCAAGGCTGGCACTCCGGTCATCGGTGCATACTGATTTTTTCCCGAATTCATCGCCTGCGTGAGGGCGTCGCGCAGCGACTGTGGGCCGTCGAAGTCGGGAAACCCCTGGCCGAGGTTGATCGCCTTGTGCTGCGCTGCCAACTGCGACATCACGCTGAAAATCGTGGTGCCGACCTTTGGCAATTTCGTCGTGATCTGCATTGCGCCTCGCAATTGGATGGCCAAACAAGGGTCGATTTTAGCACGACCGCACTTGCCGCCGCCGCTACAGGCAGGCTGAAACAACCAACCGTAGCGGTTGCTTGATTTTTACTATACTCCGCCGGTCCGCCATGCTATTACGCGTTGCATTCGCCTTGGAGAAATCGATGCTGCCGAACCATACCCGTGTTACACATGCAGTCGTCGCCGGATTGCTGCTGTTTGCCGCAACCTGCGCGGCGGGATGGGCTGCCAGTTCCACACCAACCGATACAGGTGCGGCTACGACCACGGCAGACGCCGCCTTCCAGAAACTGGCCGACCAATTCTTTGACCAATACTATTTCCCAACCAATCCAACCATTGCCACGTCGACTGGCCTGCACAGTTACGACGACCAACTCGAAGACTATAGCCGCGCCGCGATCGACCGGCAGATTGCAGCGCTGAAGCAATGGGACACTCACGTGGGCGCCGTTGATGCCGCCAAACTGGACGAGACCACGCGCGGCGATCGCCAACTCGTGCTCAATTACATCCACAGTACCTTGCTGACGTTGCAAACCATTCGACCGTGGGAGAAGAACCCGGACACCTATTCCAGCGGAATCACCAACAGCGCATTCACGATCATGGAGCGTAAATACGCTCCTTTACCGGATCGGCTGCGCTTCCTGATCGCACGCGAAAGGCTGATGCCCGCGGTACTCCAAGCGGCACGCGCAAATTTGAAACGGCCGCCTCACGTCTATACCGAAATCGCGCTGGAACAATTGCCCGGATTGATCGACTTCTTCAGTAAAGACGTGCCCGACGCCTTTGCCACCGTCACCGATGTATCACTCAAGAAACAGTTCACCGAATCCAACGCTGCCGTCATCAAGGCGTTGGGCGGCTATCAAACGTGGATGAAGAACACCTTGCTCGCCCAATCCAAAGGCGACTTCCGCCTGGGCGTTGAAACCTACCGAAAGAAATTGAAATACGACGAAATGGTGGATTTGCCGCTGGACCGCCTGATTGCAATGGACATGGTGAACATGCGCCAGAATCAGGCGGACTTTGCACGCATCGCCAAGCAAATCGACCCGGAGAAAACCACCCGGCAGGTTCTGGCCGAATTGGCCGCCGATCACCCGGCGCCCGCGAAACTGCTGGATACGTTTCGCGACACTTTCAGCGGATTGATCAAGTTCATCAACAAAAAACACATCATCACGATCCCCTCGACGGTGCGACCGATACTCGAGGAAACCCCACCGTTCATGCGCGCAATCACGTTCGCGTCCATGGACACCCCGGGACCGTATGAAACCTTAGCCAAGGAAGCCTACTTCAACGTCACCCTGCCCGATCCAGCATGGAGCAAGACGCGCACCGATGAATTCATGGCCCAGTTCAGCTATCCCGTTATCACCAGCATTGCCACCCACGAAGCGTATCCGGGCCATTATGTGCAGTTTCTGTGGATGCACGACATCCACGATCGCGTGCGCAAACTACTTGGCGCCAACACCAACGTCGAAGGCTGGGCGCATTACTGTGAACAAATGATGCTCGACGAAGGATTGGGGGAATTCCTGTTCCCGCACGATGTGCGCCAGCAGAAGTTGCTGCGCCTGGGACAGCTACAGGATGCGCTGCTACGCAATGCCCGCTTCGTCGTCGGCATCAAGATGCACACAGGCCAGATGAGCATGGATCAGGCCATCGATTTCTTCGTCAAGGAAGGATTCCAGTCGCGCGCCGTCGGCCAAGTCGAAACCAAACGCGGCACGTCTGACCCGACTTATCTGTATTACACGCTGGGCAAACTCGAAATTCTCAAACTGCGCGCCGACCTCAAGGCACGGGAAGGAAAAAACTTCAACCTCATGCAATTCCACAACACCTTTGTCCAGCAAGGCTTCGCCCCGATCAAGATCGTACGCCACGCCATGCTGCACGACGACTCGTCGACGCTGTGAGCATGAAAATGTGAAAATCGTCTTAGCAGGGTTTTGGTGCCCGGAGCCGGACTCGAACCGGCACAGCCGTAAAGCCGAGGGATTTTAAGTCCCTAAAAACGCCGTCCAAGGCCGTCCGCAGAAATCCAGCGTTTTCTGTTTAGTCGTTGCAAACATTGGTATTGCTTGTCTACAGCCGTCCACTGCCGTATTCTCCAATCCAGCAGCAAACGGCAAACGTACGGCAAACAGCGGCATCCCCAGCGGGGCGAAGGGACTAAATCATGGCGATCACCTGGCGCGGATTGGAATCGATCAAGCAAGGCAAATGGTTGAGTGCCGGCGGCAACAAAGGTGCGGGCCGACTTTCGGCATTCGGAAAGAAGGCCGGCGGCGCCGCATTCTATTTCCGCTACACCAAACCGGACGGCACGCGCGATTCGATGCCGCTCGGACATTACGATGCGAAAGGACGCAA
>JBDTLA010000097.1:0-21580 GCA_039935035.1 Rudaea sp.
CCACTTACGCACCTGATGGACGCCTCGATCAAACATATCGTCGATCAATTGTTGTTGACCAAGATCTGACGCAGGACCTGCAATGAATTTCAATCTCCACGATTTGATCCTGCTTCTGCCCGAGGACTTCCTCCTCGGTTCGACCTGCGTGATTTTGTTGATCGACCTGTTCGTCCGGCAGAAGCAGCGTGCGGTCACGCATTGGCTGTCGCTGGCGGCGCTCATCGGCACAATGGCGCTGATCCTCGTCGATAACGATCCGGCGCGCACCGCGTTCGGCGGCGCGTTTATTCACGACGGCGTAGCGGCCGTACTGAAAGTCTTTATTCTGGCCATAATGGCGACGGTACTCGTCTACTCGCGCGGGTACATGCGTGATCGCCGACTACAGATTGGCGAGTTCTATTTGCTGTGTCTTTTCGCCACGCTGGGCATGATGTTGCTGGTTTCGGCTGGCAGTCTGGTCATGGTGTACCTTGGGCTGCAACTGTTCGCGCTTTCCACGTATGCGCTGGTTGCGATCCATCGCGATTCCGGGCGCGCGTCGGAAGCGGCGATGAAATTATTCGTACTCAGCGCACTGGCTTCGGGCATGTTGCTGTTCGGCATGTCGATGATCTACGGTGCGACCGGTACGCTGGATCTGGCGCAGATTCATCAGGCGGTCGCCACAGCAATGGCGGCTGGGGGCACCCCTCAGCACCAGACCTTGCTCGCTTTCGGCATGGTGTTTTTAGTCGTAGGTATTGCTTTCGAGTTCGGCGTCGTGCCGTTCCACATGTGGTTGCCGGATGTTTACGAAGGCTCGCCAACGGCGGTGACCATCTTCATTAGTACGGCACCGAAGCTGGCTGCGTTCGGCATGGCATATCGCCTGCTCGATGCCGGGCTCGGTGGTCTGCATCCGGATTGGGGGCTGATGCTGGCGGTCCTGGCTGCGTTGTCGTTGATCCTCGGCAACGTGATCGCCATCGCGCAGACCAACATCAAGCGCATGCTGGCCTATTCGACAATTTCGCACATGGGCTTTCTGCTGCTGGGTTTGGCCAATGGCACGCCCAGCGGATTTGCCGCTGCGATGTTCTACGCCATTGCTTACGCGATCATGACGGCCGTCGCCTTCGGTGTGATCCTGCTGCTGGCGCGCAGCGGTTTCGAGGCCGAGGAAATCGATGACTTCAAGGGCCTGAACCAGCGCAATCCGTGGTATGCCTTCATCATGGGGCTGTCAATGTTCTCGCTCGCCGGCGTGCCGCCGCTATTTGGATTCTTCTCCAAGTTGCTGGTGCTCAAGGCGGCGATCGATGCGGGCATGATGTGGTTGGCGATCATTGCAATCATTTTTGCCGTGGTTGGTTGCTACTATTATTTGCGCGTGGTCAAGGTGATGTACTTCGACGCGCCTGCGGACAAATCACCGCTGGAACTACCGAAGGACATGCCGCTGCGCTGGCTGCTGTCGATCAACGGCATCGCCCTGATCGTGCTCGGCGTCATGTGGGGTCCGTTGATTGCGTGGTGCTATCGGGCGTTTGGGTTGCCGGTTTGAGGCGTCCGTTCGTTGCGACGCATCCCCGCTTGAGGGCAGGGGATGCGCACGCAGCGCGTCTCTAGTGAGTCCGGCTCGGCAAGCCGGGAATCGGGAATCTTGGAATCGTACTCTTGTCATTCCCGCCTTTGTAGGAATGACGAAAGTTTTTACGCTTTCCTGAGCCCCAAGCACCAATACCCAGCCTTCACCCCACGGGTTTGGCCATCCGCAATAAATCAACGCCAAACCCGTGCTTCTCATAGAGCGCGCGCGCGCGTTCGTTGCCGGGGAATACGGAAAGGGTGACATGGCGGCAACGGTGCTCCCGGGCCCAGCGTTGCGAGTACTCGATCATGGCACTGCCAACGCCACGGCCATCCTGGCCAGGCGCGACGACGAGATCACTGATGTGGCAGTTGAGCGCGCCGGTGAAAAAATCCTTGTTCGTTTGCAAGTGCAGGAAGCCGAGGCGTTCGCCTTCGTCGTCTTCGGCTACGAACATATGCGAGCCTGCAGGTAATTCGCTCAGGTGGCGAAAAATATCCTCGCGAATGCCGCTCAACGTTTCGTTGCGTTTGCGCCATGGCGGCAGATCGAAGGCGACGAAGCGCTCGGCCAGCGCAAGAATGTATCCATCGTCGTCGGCGCGCGCGAGACGGATTTTTGGGCAGGCTGCGGCGTCAGTCATGGCGGCGATGCTACCGTTTCGTCGAGAATCTTCAACTCATCAAAATTGCGCATCCGGCATCGCCATCAGGCTGTCGGCGTTGGCACGAATGCTTGCCGCGTGAGCCAGCGTGCGTGGAAGGATGCGCGCGAAGTAGAAGCGCGCGGTTGCGCGTTTGGCCTGTTTGAATGCGTCGGATTGCGTGGAAGCGTCGGCCGCGACCACGCTGCGCGCCCAGAAATACGCCAGTGCCACGTAGCCGGAATAGAACAGATAATCCGCCGCCGCGATGCCGATTTCTTCCGGGTTGCCCATCGCGCGCTTGCCGATTTCCTGGGTCAGGTCGGCCCAGTCCTTGGTCGCCATCGCCAATGGTGCAATAAACTCGCCCATGTCGGCATTCTTCATGTGTGCCTGGCAGAACCCGCTGATTTCTTCGAGGAAATGCTTCAGGCCCACGCCCTGGCTTAGCATGATCTTGCGGCCGAGCAGGTCGAGCGCCTGGATCTGCGTGGTGCCTTCGTAAATCGTGGTGATGCGTGCATCGCGCGCGTATTGCTCGACCCCGGTCTCATGGATGTAGCCGTGCCCGCCGAAAATCTGCAGCGCGTAATTCGTACACTCCACCGCCACTTCGGTGAGTAGCCCCTTGACGATGGGGATGATGAAGCTGAGCAGCTCGTCAGCGCGTTTGCGCTCCGCCTCGTCGGGCGATCGTTCGACCAGATCGACCAGCGATGCGGCGTAGTAACCGAACGCGCGACAGCCTTCGGCAAAGGCTTTCTGTGTGAACAGCATGCGCCGGATATCCGGATGCACGATCAGTGGGTCGGCCGGTTTGTCGGGGAACTTCGCGCCGGAAAGCGCACGCATCTGCAAGCGTGTACGCGCGTACTCCAGCGCTGGCTGATAGGCGCGCTCGATCAGCGCCAGGCCCTGCAAGCCGACTGCCAGGCGCGCGGTATTCATCATCGTGAACATCGCCATCAGGCCACGGTTCGCCGGCCCGATCAGCCAGCCTTCGGCGCCGTCGAAATTCATCACGCAGGTCGATGAACCCTTGATGCCCATCTTGTGCTCAATTGCGCCACAGGCCAGCGAATTGCGCTCGCCCATCTTGCCATCCTTGCCAGTCTTGAACTTGGGCACGATGAACAGCGATATGCCCTTGGTGCCGGCGGGTGCGTCAGGCAGGCGCGCAAGTACGAGATGCACGATGTTCTCGGTGAAATCGTGTTCGCCCGCGCTGATGAAAATCTTCGTGCCCGTGACCGCGTAGGAACCATCCGGTTTGGGTTCGGCCCGAGTCTTGAGCAGCCCTAAGTCCGAACCGCAATGGGATTCGGTCAGGCACATCGTGCCGGTCCAGCGGCCTGCAATGATGGGCTTGAGGAATGCCTCGCGTTGCCATTCCTCGCCGTGCTGTTTCAGTGCTTCGGTCGCGCCATGCGACAGCAGTGGATACATGCCCCAGGCTAGATTCGCGGAATCCAGCATTTCCTTGAGCGGCGCGCCGATGGATTCAGGCAAATGCTGGCCACCGTATGCTTCCGGCGCGGTCAAACCGCCCCAGCCGCCGTCAATGTATTTCGCGTAGGCTTGCTTGAACCCTGTCGGTGTCGTCACATTGCCGGTTGCCTTGTCGAACGTGCAACCTTCGGAATCGCCGACCGCGTTGAGCGGCGCCAGAACCTGTTCGGAAAACTTTGCCGATTCATCGAGGATCGCATCCAGGATATCGCGCGTCGCCGTCTCGCCGCCGGGTAGTCGTGCGTATTGTTCCTGCACGCGCAACAAATCGAACATCACGAAACGCATATCGGTGAGGGGAGCTTTGTAGGTGGTCATGGCGGGCGCCGGTGGGTTGGAAGGTTGGGAAGGAGAGATCTGGGTGTTGATGGTCAATGGCAGCGGGCAGGGGGCTAAGTGTCGAGGGCAAAGGGTTGAAGGCTGGCAAAGTGGCTTGTGGCGGGAACGTCGATCTTGCCCTCAGCCATCCAGCCATCAGCCGTGCTCTCAAGTCATCGATACTGATTCGCAATCCCCGGGACCGGCAACAATCGGCTCTTGTGCTCGAACTTGAAATCCTTGCCGGCGGCCGGGATATTGATCGTGCCCTTGAGTTCGTAGGGCACACCGCCAGGCAACTTCACATCGCTGGCGAATGCCTTGCGCACATCGGCACCCGGATTCAGCGTGGTCGCCACGATGTCGGCATTCTCGCCGGGAATATCCAGTTGCGGGTTCAGCGAAATATCCCCGGCTGCCACGCCACCAACGCGCAGCGCTGCCTTGAACGTCGCATAGCGTACGGTGATGTCGCTGAAGTTTTCCAGCCGGATCTGCACCTTCCAGCTTCCATCCGGCAGCACATCGAGCTGCTGAATACTGGCGTTGGGTGGATTAATCGGATGGGTCGGCGCGCCGCAAGCGGCCAGTGCGCCCAGCGCAGTCGACAGTGCAAACAAGCATAGCGAACGGATCATGGTGGCGAACTCTTTGCGGCGACAAGCTGCTACCTTAGCCAAAACAGTGGCGCGGCGGAAGCGGTAGCACGAATTTGCATGACCTCGCGCCGTTTATTCAAAACCGTTGGAAAAAATCGCGTCAGGGCGTTGCAACACGAAATTGACGATGCGTGGCTGCGTGTTGGTGTCGCTCAGGCCTACCGGTGTGGCGTTCGTGAGCGGGCACAGCCCAAAAAAGGCGGATCCCAATGGGCAGCTTATCCCCGAGTAGACTTGATCGACATAATTGCCGTCGGACTCGGTGGCGATGAAGTAAGACGAGTCGGTATAGCTCACCGCCGCGTAGTAGCCTTGGGAATTACTCGCAACGGTTGATCGATATTGGTGCGATGGGGCGTCGAACAGATCGATGAGAACACCGGAAAGTGGGCTGCCCGAAGCGTCGGTAATACGACCAACGATAGCGTCGTGGCGAGTCAGAAGAAAATCGATTCCGGTCGTCGTAGTAGCTTGTCCGACAACGACCGGCGTGCCGGTCGTTGGTGCGCAATAGCTTGGGCAGTCGATCATTTGCCACAATTGCGTCATGAATGAACCGTTATAGTTACCAGCAGCGACAACGTAGTATGCCCCGGGGGCAAGATCACTGACGACAAAATTGCCGAGTGCATCCGTTTGGGATCCCGCCACGACGATGCCTGCGCCGTTATAGACGCTTACGTCAACCTGAGCGGGCAAATCGGATCCCGACTCTGCGCGGGTCATGGCGTTGCCGCTGATAGCTGATGAGGCATGCAACGAAAAGTCGTAAGTTGAAGGGACTTGTCCCGGCGAAATAGTGAGCAACTGCGCACCCGTTACGTCGCAGATTGGGTAGTTGTAATTTGAGGAGATTTCTTCGCATGCGATCCCGGAATAGACCTGGTCGATATATTCGTCACTTTGTGCCCACAAATAATATTTGCCCGCAGGGGTGCCGGTGAGAGTGTAGTTACCATTGGCATCGGTCGTTGTAGCACTTGCTTGGTTGAAGTGTGATGGCGGGGCGACGCTGGCCTTGACGGTGACGTTGGCGATGGGCAATCCGCTGGCGGCATCCTGGATATGCCCATGAACTTGCGGCAGCGGCGTCAGGTGAAAATCCGCTACACCAACTTGACCTGTCTGAGCGATCACGAGGGGAGTTGCCGATGTCAGCCCGGAAATGCAGTCTTGGGGGCAATCGATTCCGTTGAATATCTGGGAAAAGTATTCCTCGGCGTCCACGTAGACATAGTAAGTACCGGCTGCCAGTGGTCCTGCTTTGTAGTGGCCGTCCGAGGCAACGGCAGTTTGTGCAACAAGACTACCAAATTCGTCAAGAACGACTACTTGGTTGTTGAAGTAACCGCTTGGCTGGAAATTCGGTCCGGTGACAATGCCCTGGATCGTTGCAAGTACGGGAAGGTTGAAATTCACGTTGGCGACGTTAGCATTCGAAACACGGATCGCTTCAGCCAGGCTGGTGTCGCATTGCGACTGAAGTGGGCCGCTACAGACGACATGATTGTACAACTGTGATCCGAATCCATTCGCCGTTGCGCCAATCTTGTAATCGTCGGCCGGAAGCGTGGTAAACACATACCGGCCGAAATCGTCCGAATATACATTGGTAAACGTATCCCCTGTGCTGTCGTACAGCGTCAGATAAGCATTGGGCACGGGTTGATTGTCGTTGTCGCGCACAGTGCCGGAGATGGACTTCCCGCTACCCAGCGCGATATCGATATTGACCACAGTCGCTGCGTTGGCGACGGCTACTGCCGTTGCCATGGATAGTGGGCAACCTTGAAGGTTATATATGTACGCGTTGTAAGCGCATTCGATATCTGGATACAGTTTTAGAACATGATGATCGGCGCTCGCGCCTACATAGTAGGTTCCGGGAGGTACCGAGACATCATAGTTGCCGAACTGGTCCGTATAACCGGAATTGCCGATGTAGCTGCCATCGCCGTCGTAGACGCCGACCCTTGCGGACTGTAACGGCTGTCCCGTATCGGCATCGGTAATCGTGCCACTGATTGTGCCGCTTGCATCGTTCACGCTCAGTACGACCGAGCCAGCGTTGCCTGAATTCGCCAGATGTACCAGCATCGGGCTTCGGTCTGGTGCCTGCGCTGATGCGGATGCGTCCAATCCGAAACTGTCGTCGTTTGCAGCGACGGAAACGGCGGCGGCGCCGCAGTCACCACGAAACACTTCAATGGCAGGATCGGGCCCACTGGAATCGGTCTTGAAGCGATAATGCCCGCTAACAGGCGGCTCGAATTGGAACCAGGCATTGCTTCCGGGATGACCCGCAGCGGCAAGGGCCAGTTGCACCGGCAACGCTTCGGACAACCCGAATGCTGCCTTGCAACTGTCGCCATGCGATTTCCTGATGGTTTCAATGTCCACGTGTGCGCGCGACTGGTTCTGCGCATGCGCGGCGAATCTCGATGCGTGGGCGATGTCGTACTTGAGCTTTCCGAACAATAGCGCGATGGTTTGGTATTTGCGTTGCAGCGGGATGGCACTCGTCGTCGATGCGCCACGTAGCCTTGCCAACGCGCGATCGAAATTGGAAACTTCTGCCGCGGTCGGTGGGTGGCCGTTGTCGGCTCGATCGACTGCAAGCTTGATCTGTACGCCGAGTTCCCGCAGTGGCTGGACATGCAGACTTGCTGTTTCCGTAGCCATTGCGCGGGGCGCGACAAGCGACACGAGTGCCGCAAAGATCAAGCATCCAAGATGCTGCATGCGATTGCCAGAAGCCATGACCAAACTCCCTGTGTGGTTAGCCGGAAAATTCTAGCAGGTTGCGGCGCGATCTCGCTGTATCCGGGTTTGCTACCATGCACGAATGACTTCAGCTGCTCTGGACATCCTGCGTCGCGTGTTTGGCTATGCCGCGTTTCGCGGCGATCAGGAGGCGGTCATCGCACAGGTCGCCGGGGGCGGCGATGCGCTGGTGCTGATGCCAACGGGTGCCGGAAAATCATTGTGCTATCAGATTCCGGCGTTAATGCGAGAAGGTACGGCGATCGTGGTGTCGCCGTTGATTGCGCTGATGCACGATCAGGTCGCGGCGTTACGGCAGGCGGGCGTGGAGGCGGAGTTTCTCAATTCGAGCCAGGATGCGGCGACCCAGCGTGAGGTCGAACGCCGGTTGAGTGCTGGAGAGCTGGATCTGCTGTATGTGGCCCCGGAGCGCCTGTTGTCTGAGCGTTGCCTACATCAATTGGCGCAGGTTCCGTTGGCGCTGTTTGCCATCGACGAGGCGCATTGCGTGTCGCAGTGGGGGCATGATTTTCGCCCCGAATACCGTCAACTGACGATCCTGCATGAGCGCTTTCCCGATGTGCCGCGCATTGCGCTCACAGCCACGGCCGATGCGCCAACGCGGCTGGAAATCGTCGAACGATTGCATCTGGAATCCGCGCGCCAGTTCGTTTCCAGCTTCGATCGACCGAATATACTTTATCGCGTTGTGGAAAAAGACAATGCGCGCCGCCAGCTCATGGATTTTCTCGGCGGCCATCAAGGTGAGTCCGGCATCGTCTACTGCATGTCGCGGCGCAAGGTCGAGGAAACCGCCGACTGGCTAAACGAGCACGACATCCGCGCGTTGCCATATCACGCAGGCATGGATGCGTCAGCACGCAGCACCAATCAGCAACGTTTCCTGCGCGAAGACGGTATCGTCATGACCGCCACGATCGCATTCGGTATGGGCATCGACAAACCTGACGTGCGTTTTGTCGCGCACCTGGATCTACCGAAAAGCCTCGAAGGTTATTACCAGGAAACCGGTCGTGCTGGCCGAGACGGAATCCCGGCCGAAGCGTGGATGTGTTACGGCTTGGGCGATGTCGTGGCACTTGGGCGCTTCATCGCCCAGTCCGAATCCGGCGAGGAGCGCAAACGCGTCGAACGCAGCAAGTTGGATGCCTTGCTCGCTTACGCAGAAACCATTCGTTGCCGTCGACAACGCCTGCTTGCGTATTTCGGCGAAACGTTCGCGGCGCCATGCGGGCATTGCGACAATTGCCTGAAGCCGCCTGAATCCATCGACGGCAGTGTGCTCGCACAAAAAGCATTGTCGTGTGTGTTTCGCAGCGGGCAGCGTTATGGGGTCGGCCACCTGGTCAATATCCTGCGCGGCGAAGACGATGATCGCGTACGCACGCTCGGACACGATAGCTTGAGTACGTTCGGCATCGGTGCAGAACTCGATGAGCGTCAATGGCGTGGCGTATTTCGCCAGCTCGTCGCAATGAATTTGCTTGCCACGGATGTCGATGGCTATGGCGTGTTGCGCCTCACCGACGCCAGTCGTGACGTGCTGCGCGGGGAGACTGCGGTCACATTGCGGCGTCCCGCGGATCGCAGTGAACGCCGCGCGCAACGGCGCTCGCAACGCGGCGAGCGCAAGAAGCAGAGCCTTGAAATTGCATCGCACGAAGAGGCGCTGTGGCATGCGCTGCGTGAGGCGCGTGCAGAACTGGCGCGCGAGCAGGGCGTGCCGGCTTACGTGATATTTCACGATGCGACGTTGTTGCAGATGCTGCGCGATCGTCCGCGCAATGCGGATGAATTTGCGCAAGTCAGCGGGGTTGGTGCGGCGAAGCTGACGCGCTATGGCGAGACGTTTTTGCGGGTGATTGCTGAAGTAGGAGCTGGTTCGGTTTTCGTTACCGAATCAGATGCGACTCCGAAAGACGTGTGACATGAGATGGGGGACATGAGAGGTAAGAGGTGAGACGCCTCACTCTTTGCTCGCCATTCCCGCGAAGGCGGGAATGACGGCGCCTTTTATGTTCTTTCCCGAGTCCCGAGTCCTAAATTCCGGCCCCAATTCAAACTCCGCCTGGCCCTGTAATCGACGGTGGCGTATGCACCGCTGCTTCTTCGGCATCGTCGCTGCCAAGCAGCAAGATGCCGCACACGATGACGAGTGATCCGAGCCATTGCATCATCCCGATGTGCTCACCGAAGATCAACCACGACGAAAGCATCACCGCGACGAATACCAGTGCGCTGGTGGAAAAAGCAGCGGATAGCGTCGATTCGCGCAAGATCGTCATCCAGGCAGCGAATGCGCCGACATAGCAAGCGATCGCAACCCACAACCACGGTGTGCTCAATGCGTGCGCGAAGGCACCCGCAGTGAAATCGAAAGCGCCGGTAATATTCCCGGCCATTTTTAGTGACACCTGACACAAGGTTTCCAGGCACAAAAGTATTGCCCATGCGACGCGCGCCCTGATGAGGATGTGTTGGCGCTTGCTCATCGCTGTTGCCCGCCAACAAGTGCGGCCAGATCCGGATCGTATCGGTCCAGGCGCGCCAGGCGTTCGAACAGGGCAAGAATCGTGTCCAGAATGCGGTTGCGATGCCGATACCACAACCAGTTGGCGCGCAGTGTGCTGCCGAGACGCAGCTTTTCGCGATGTAGTCCTTGTCCGCTTTGATATTCGGACAGATGGTGGTCGATGCAATAACGCACGTTTTCAATCCAACTGCAAAAGTAAATGTTGTACGAGCGTGCGAGGATGTTGTCCATTCCAAGAAACTTGTCGATCATGCGAGTGTCGTCGCGCAAGACCAGGTTGAACGCAACCAGGCGTTCATCCAGCCAATAGGTAGCGCACACTGCTTCCGAACCCAATTCGCGCAGCACGCCGCTGAAATAGTCTTCGGTCAGTTCTTCGAACGAATACTGTGCGTTGGCGAGCGTGGCGCGATACAAGCACATGACGTCGTCGCGAATATCATCGATTTGCGTGCGCCACTCCACGCGAAGCTTTGCCGACGTTTTGAGCTTGCGCCGCAAGTCGCGGCGCGTGGCGCGACTGAGCGAGCGCAAGTATTCGTCGACGCTGTCGAAGTCGATCTTGAGCGTTGCGGTTGGCAATCCAGGTTGCCGGCGCAGTCCGTGCGCGTGCGCGGCAGTAGTCCACAACGCATCCTGCGCCGCGCTTGCATCCTTGATTGCAAGCAAGCGTGCCTTGCATGCCCGGGCACGAACTTCGACTGCCGCAAGGATTGCGTCGAGTGCTTCGCACCGGCTTTGTGGATCGAGATCGCTTGCGAAGCCAAGGTGGCACACTTCCGCTACGGGTGAACCAAGCCCCAGCATGCGCACGCGCAAAAAGCGTGGGAACACCCGGGTAATCGCATTGGTGACGCGCCGCCAGAATCCACTCATCGTCGTGTCGAGCGCGTAGTCGCTGACGAAAGCCGGGACCACGGCGCACAGGCGATAGTCGTCGCGCACGCAAAAATACAGCCACTCGAATCCGGGCAGTCCGGATTTTTCCACGGCGCGATAGTAGTTCCAGTTTTCCAGTTCTCCGGGAAACAGTGCGTTCCATTCATCGCGATTGATGGCGTCGATAGATTCGACGACGGTCGCGCGCATTTCGAAGCGCTGGGCCGAGGTCTGGTTCATGGCCAGCACACCAACGCCACGCCAATCACTACCGTCAACGTCGCCAGCCAGCGTCTTGCCGTGACACGTTCGCCAAGTATGAATCGGCTGGCAACAACGACGCCGCAGTACGAAAGGGCCATGAACGGGTAGGCAAAACTCAGGCGCGTCAGGCTCAGCGCCGCGAACCACAAGGTAAATTCACCGACGTAGACGACGAGGCCGGCGATGATCCATCGCGATCGGAACAGGTTCAATAGAAAACGATGCGTGGCCGATGACGTTTCCTCGTGGACTTCATGGCCGACGCCAAGCTTGAAACAAATCTGCCCGCTAATGTCGCATAACACCGTGCCCAGCAACAGCGCGAAAGTCAGCATGCTCGCGCGGCCTGTTCGATGGTTGCCAGCAGGCGTTGATTGGTGCGTTCGTTGCGTTGCAGTAAGGTCGCGTCCGCCTCGTCGTGTTGCGGCTGATCGTTGCGCGCCTCGAAGCGCTTGAACCAGTTGCGGTGTTGGGGTGGCGAATATTCGCCGCAGATATCTGCACCAATGATGCGTCTGTATGCGCCGAGGTGAGCGATGACTTTCAACACGGCGTCGAGCGGCATCTGTCCCTGGTCCCAGTTGGTGATGGCGTCGGCTTCCGGCAGTACGTCCTTGTCGATGCTTAGCCAAACCGCTTGCGTCGGAATCTGGGCGAGGATGCCGTCCAGATTATTCACGATCCCCTCCTGCGCAAGATTGCGCCAATGCAAATAGCCATCCGCGTAGTGGTGTCCAAACCCGTCAGCAATGCGGTTCCAGACGCGCGACGGCGTGTGATTCCACGGCAGCATCACGATCCGGCCTGCGCCAAGCGCCGGCAGATTGCCACCTTTCAAATCCGGCCGTACGAGATCGTCGCTGCATACGCCCAGCGTAATGACCCGTTGCACCTGAGGCAGGCGCAACGCCTGATTGACCCAAGATCCGCAATGCCAGCGCGGCGCCAGCCGCACCCAGTCCGGATGATTGTCGATGTGGATCACGGTTATCGGTTCACGTGCCCGCTCGATCAAAAGCACCGCAAGATGATGGAAGTCGCCGGAACCCAACAGATGCAACGTGGGCGTGCTGATCGGGACTTGCGCGATGCGATCGCGTGCATCACGGATGGCGCTTGCGCGGCTCCACAAGCGCAAGCGTGGCGCCAGGTCGCGCAAATCAAGTGTATCCAGCGAGGTCCACGCCGCCACATCGGCTAGCGACGATTGCGTTGCCAGGGAATCATCCAGATTGAGAATCTGCAAGTGCATGCGTTAGCGCGTAGCGTCAATGCTTGGATGATGCCACGTCTGCGCAGGCGTTCGTCAGGCCGTGGCAAATCCGCAAGCCGACCTCATGCCTTGGTCTGCGTTGGATGACTGATCAGGCTGTACTGCGGTGGTTGCCGATCCAGGAACCCGAGTGCGTGACAATAGCCCATCACGTGTACGCCGCGGGCGGCCTGCTCGGCACGGATCGAATCGCGCAGATCAATCATTTTCGTCCAGTGTACTTTCGGCCGGTAGTGATGCTCGGCATGGAAGCCGTTGTACAGCCAGGTCCAATTGTAAATTTTGTTGTAGGTGCTCACACCCCATGCGATCGGATCGTCGGGATTGCCCTTGAAATGTTCGTAATAACCGTTGAGCGACGACAGCGAATGGCCGAGGTAGTAGAACGACACCAGCGCCAGGAACGCACGCCAGTCCCAAATGAGGCAAGCCAGATAGAGGCCGACGACGATGTAGATTTCGCGCCAGATCCAACGCGCCTTGTCGGGGAATTTTTTCTTCACGCGACGATACACATCACCGATGTCATCGCGGAAATAGCTGTAAAACGTGTAAGTCCACGGACTTTCCGGTTTGCCGTTCTTGCCGTAGCGCCAGATCGACAGCGGATCGATCGTGGTGCCGTCGGCACCGATGCGATCCATGTTGCCGACATGATGGCGCAAGTGCACGTGGTGGTAAAACTCCTGCGAAAAACCGTCGGTGACCGAAAGGATCACGCTGTAGATGCGGTTGAGCGCGGGCGAATTGAAGAATGGATTGTGGATGAAGTTGTGGCTGGTGGAGTTGATGCTCCATGAGATGCTGATCGAGTACACCAGCGCCAGAGGAATCCACGCCGCCCATGGAATCGCGTGGAAGCCGAAAAACAAGGTCGCCACGAACACCAGGTGCCCAAGCCCCATCAGCATCGGGATGACATCCCAACGGGTATATGCAAAAAAACCGCTTCGCTGCGACATGACCAAAGAGTCCGGAGTTGCGCCGCGTTATTGTGCCAGACTGCCACCCAGTTAGAGTTAATTTCGCCTGAAGGGTGTGATTGCGATTGGTGGGCGGGGTTCTGGAGCCGGCAATCGGGACTCGGGACTTGTAAAGTCAAATGCTCGTCATTCCTGCGCAGGCAGGAATCGGCTTCTTGATCGTGATTCAACGACGCGAAAGAGAAAAGAAAGAACTGGATGGCCAGTCCTGCGGCTGTTATGAAGGGCTTCCGCATTCCGCTTCGCGGCCGCGGAATGACGATCTCTTGATCTTCCCAATTTCCGCCCCAGCTAGGAATGTTGGCGGCAGAAATCTTCGGGTTGCAATTGCGCTCTCATCGATAGGCTACGCCCATCGTCCGGTTTACATAGAACCACTATGTGCCCCTCCGATAGACGTAGCCTATCGCGATAGTGCGATTTCGCTTTCCAAAGTTTCTGCCCCCCACGCTACTAGGCTTCCTTAACCCTTTCCTGCGACAATATCGCGGTTTTGCAACCCATCTGGAATCACCGTCTTGTCTGACTGGACCATTCTTTGCGATTTCGACGGCACCGTGACCGTCGAAGATACCGTTGATACGTTGCTCGAAAGCTTCGGGCGCGATGGCTGGCAGACCCTGGAAACCGATTGGCGGGCCGGGCGAATCAACTCGCACGACTGCATGGCCGGCCAGGTTGCACTGCTGGACATGGATCGTGCGCAGCTCGACGCGCACCTGGCCCAACGGGTCATTGATCCTGTGTTTCCTGAATTCATCCGGCGCATGCATGCCATGGGCATTCACGTCGAAATTTTGAGCGACGGCCTGGATTACGCGATCCGCACAATCCTGGCGCGCAATGGTCTGGACTGGTTGCCGGTGACGTCCAACCGTCTGCTACCGGTGACCAAGCGCGAATGGCGGCTGGAATTTCCCAATGCTAGTGCGACCTGCCGCGTTGCCAGCGGCACCTGCAAATGCTTGCGTGTCGAACACGCACAGGCACGGCGTCAGCAAACATTGCTCATCGGCGACGGCGCGTCGGATTTCTGCGTGGCCGAAGCAGCGGATTTCGTGTTCGCGAAAGGCAAGCTGATTGCGCATTGTGTTGCGAAGAACATTCCATATGCGGCCATCGACAACTTCGCTGATGCGCTCAAGCTGCTGCCGGACGTCATCTCCGGCAAGCTGGTCTCGGCTTCGAGCGCGATTGAGAAAATGTCGAACGTGGCATCGGCCTGATCTCGATTTCCGGACCCCATCGCGCATCGCAGACGCTGCGTTGCGCCACCCAACGAATCCTTGATTGAAAGGCAAAGTCATGACTGCAATTGATACCCCGCTGATAGCGGGAACCGACACCCGCGGCAGCGCCGATCTGTTCGAGGCCGCGTGCCGGGTCATTCCGGGCGGAGTCAACAGCACAGCGCGCGCGACCTGGTCGGGCTGGACACCCTATCCCTTGTTCGTGGAGAGCGGGCAGGGTTCACGCCTGCGCGATGTGGACGGCAACGAATACATCGATTACCTGCTTGGCCTCGGGCCGATGCTCCTCGGTCATCGTCCGGCGCGCGTGACCCAGGCCGTCGTCGATTTCATCCAGCAGCGCGGCACGGTGTTTGCGCTGCCAACAGCGGACGAAGCGCGGCTAGCGCAAAAGATCATCGACGCGGTACCGAGCGTGGATCAGGTACGCTTGTGCAACACCGGAACCGAAGCCGTGCTGTATGCCACACGCCTGGCACGTGCGTTTACCGGGCGCAGCAAGATCATTCGCTTTGAGGGCATGTATCACGGCTTCTCCGACGGTGTGTACTGGAGCAAACATCCGGCGATCGCCAAAGCTGGCCCGGACGATCATCCGAAGCCCGTGGCACAGGGCCCGGGCATGCCCAAGGGCGTGGAAGACAACCTGATCATCCTGCCGTGGAACGATGCGCAACTGCTCGAAGACACAATCCGGCGCGAGGGCAGCAACATTGCTGCCGTGCTGACCGAGCCGGTGATGTGCAATACCGGCTGCATATTGCCGCAGCCCGGTTATCTGCAAGCGATGCGGGCGATTACGCAAGAACATGGCGTCGTGCTGATCTTCGACGAAGTCATTACCGGGTTTCGCCTCGGTCTGGCCGGCGCGCAGGGACGTCTTGGCATCAAACCGGACCTGTCCGTGTTTGCCAAAGGCATCGGTGGTGGATTCCCGGTCGCAGCGATGGGTGGCCGCGCCGATATCATGGCGCTGGTCGCCAACGGCACGGTTTCAATGGCGGGTACCTACACCGCCAACGGTATCGCAGTGGCTGCGGCGAACGCGGCGCTGGATGAACTGGCGACGCCGGGTTTGTACCAGCGCCTGGATGCCGTCTCCGACGAGTTATGCCTGGGTCTCAGAAAAATCATGCGCGACGCCGGCCTGCCGGCTTACGTGGTTGGCATCGGGCCGCTGATGCAGGTGTGGTTCGCGCGCGAAGAAATCCACAATTATCGCGATGCCGAACGGCACGCCGATCAGAAAATGTTTCAGACCTGGTGGGAAGGCATGCTCGCACGCGGCGTGCTGTTCCATCCCGGCGCCTACGAAAACCTGTTCGTGTCCACGGCACATACGCAAGCCGACGTAGTGGCCACGCTCGATGCGGCAAAACAGGTCGCGGCAGAACTCGCGCGGTCCGTCTAAACCTGACGTAGTGTGGGTTAGTAATGTAGGGTGGGTTAGCGATACAGGCGCGTAACCCGCAATCGCGCAATCGCGCGGGCACGGTAAATCAAGGCACATTTCTTTGCGCGCCTTGCGAAATGATCCGGCAATTGGCGGGTTACGCCGCTACGCGGCTAACGCACATTGCACTTCATTCGAGTTATGTGCGGCAATTAACCGAAACTTGATACGCCGCATTGTGGAAAAAAATACAATCCTGCGCATTCTTGGCCCATGAGTCTGACGGATGCGGAAAGTTGTACTTGGTTTGCTGCTGATCGGATCGGCCTTGCATGCAGCGCAAGCGCAACCAGACGCTGCTCCAGCACCGAACAACCCAGCGCCGAACAACACAGTCCAACTCGATGCGATCGCCGTTACCGGAACGCAGCCCGGCCCCGGATTGTGGAAAGTCACCAAGGCCGACCATGTGTTGTGGATACTCGGCACCACGTCGCCCTTGCCCAAGAACATCCAGTGGAAGTCCGAGGAGGTGCAATCCCTCATCGCCAATTCACAGGAAGTGATGGATCGCGAACAAGTCAGCATGAGTGCGGATACCGGATTTTTCGGCACGTTGTTTCTGCTGCCCTCGTTGATCGGCGTGCGCAACAATCCCGATCACAAGAAGCTGGTAGATGTCGTCCCGCCCAACCTGTATGCGCAATGGTTAGTGCTCAAGCGCAAGTACATCGGGCACAGCAATCGTGTTGAGAAGTGGCGTCCGATTTTTGCCGCTCTGAAACTTTATGAAGCCGCGCTCGACAAGAATCGATTGACGGGTGCGGATTACGTGAGGAAAGCGGTGCTCAAGACGGCCCAACGCGCGCACGTCAAGGTGACGACGCCGAGGCTCAACCTGAAGATCGAAAAGCCGCGCGACGCGATCAGGCAATTCAAGACCGGTTCGATGAACGATATCGATTGTTTTCGCAAAACGCTGGAAAAAATTGATGCAGACGTGGCGACAATGACGGCACGCGCGAATGCGTGGGCCACGGGCGATATTCAGGCGCTGCGCAAACTGCCGGCATCCGATCAGATGCAAGCTTGCGTTGCCGCCGTTTCTGAACTGGCCGTTATGCGCGAGCATGGCCTGACCGATGTCGATGCGCGTGCTCGAAAGGCCTGGCTGGATGCGGCGCAGGGCGCACTCAAGCGCAACAAATCGACCGTTGCGATGGTGTCGATGGGTCGCCTGTTGGCCAAGGATGGTTTTTTGGCGCAACTCAAAGCGATGGGTTACACAGTCGAAGCACCGGATGACGATGCGGACAATACCGATAGCAGCGCGGTGCAGAATCCGGACGCCGTCGAGAAATAGGCGTTGTTTGCGTTGCTGCGCAAGTCAAGGCGCCATCGATGAAAGCAAGCAGGGTGGGTTAGCGTCGCAGGCGCGTAACCCGTCACCTGCGTTCAATCCGTTGGCACGATTGCATTCGCACCAGCGTTGTGTCGCCCGAGCCGAAGCGGATTCATTCGTCACAGATCAACCCTATTTCCCCGCGCATCTCGGCACATTTTCCGATTTGAAAAGGTCTTGCAACCCGGCCATTTGAGTGCAGAATGGCCATCCGCCATGGGCAGCTGGAGACGCGCCTGTGCAAAGCGAACGTTGGCTACGGATCGACGCGTTGTTTGCGCAGGCTTTGGCGTTGCCGCCAGCCACGCGCCATGCCTTTCTGGAGCGCCACTGCGCCGATGATCCAGGACTGCTCGATGAGTTGCAGCAGTTGCTGTGCGCGCATGATTCACCGGGAATCCTCGACCGCTCGTTCTACCCGCGCGGTTCGCCGCAACCCGAGTCCTCGTTGGGCGCCGGCACGCGTCTGGGTCCGTGGCAAGTCGAGGCGCTGATCGGGCGCGGCGGCATGGGAGAAGTGTATGCGGCCGATCGCGCTGACGGCGCGTTCGAGCAGCGTGTCGCGCTCAAGTTGCTGCGCCATGAAGCCAGCGGTCAATTGAACCGCTTTCACGCGGAACGACGCTTTCTGGCAAGGCTTGAACATCCCGGGATTGCGCGGCTTCTCGACGCCGGTACTACTTCGGACGGCCGCCCCTACACCGTGATGGAGTATGTCGAGGGCGAATCGCTCACCGCCTATTGCAGAAATAGGCGCTCTAACCTGCGCGAGCGCCTGGAGCTGTTCACGCAAGTCTGCGATGCGGTCGCCTTCGCGCATCGCAATCTTGTGATCCATCGCGACCTGAAGCCAGCCAATATCCTGGTCGCTAGCGACGGCGCGGTGAAGCTGCTCGATTTTGGCATTGCCAAACTCATCGACGCCGCGGCGCTGCCGCGCGACGCGGATATCACCATTGCGCCGTTTACGCCCGACTACGCGGCGCCCGAACAACTCAGCGGTGAAGCAATTACCACGGCGACGGATATTTATGCGCTCGGCGTGCTGTTGTTCGAACTGCTTACCGGCGAACGACCATTCCACCTGCATGGCCTGCCAACGGCGCGCGCGCTGATGCTGATGGACCGCGATGCGCCCCCAGTGAGCCGTGTCGCCCACGCCACACCGGATGCGCCACTGCCGCCACGTGTGCTGGTCGGCGACGTCGATGCGATCGTCGCCAAGTGCCTGCGCAAGGAACCCAGCCGTCGCTTTGAGACCGTCAACGGCCTCAAACTCGATGTCGAGCGTCACTTGCGCGGCGAACCCGTGTTGGCCCGCGAAGGTGTGCGCCTGTATGTGTTTGGGCGACAATTGCGCCGTTATCGCTGGGCCGTCGCCGCTGTGCTTGCCGTGATCGTCGCGCTTGCCGCCGGACTTGCCGGAACGATGTGGCAGGCACGCGTTGCACGAGCGCAGGCCGATCGAGCCGAACAACAAGCGGCGCGTGCCGAAGCCGTCCGCCAGTTCTTGAGCGGCGTGTTCAATCAAACAAATCCGGATGAAAACAGGGGCGCGCCCATTTCGGCGCACGAATTGCTCGACAAGGCAACCCAATTGCTGGCACAAAACAAAGACGATCAACCCGCAGTCAAGGCAGACCTCACCGAGTTCATCGCGAGTCTCTACATTGGAATCGGCGATCGCGACCGCGCCGAGAGCATGCTCAAAGATGGCATGAAAGGCCTGCGTGGAGTCGGCATCCCCGTAGACATCCAGGTGCGCAGCCTGCTCGACCTTGCTGCAATCGACGAGATACGCGGAGCGTTTCCGGCAGCACGTGAACAGCTCAGGTCGGCTCTCGAACTGGTTCATGGCGCAGTCAATGTCGATCCACTGCTCATCTCTACGATCCAGCAACGCCGCGCTTCAATTGAAGCCCAGGCGGATCCGAAGGCGGCAGAAGCCATCGTGCGCGATTCGCTTAGTTTCGACCTCGCGCATTTCGGGCCGGATAGCGCGCCTGTCGAGTCCGACCTTGAAACACTCGGCCGCGTGCTCAGCCGGCTGGGGCGTCAGGATGAGGCCATCACAGCCCTGAGCCAGGCCTTGTCGAAGGCACGCAAACTTTATGGTGACGAACACACCTTGATTGCACACGTACTCAATGCGCTTGGCAATGCGCTGCAACGCAATCGCGATTTTCCCGCCGCCGAACGCGCCTTGACTGAATCATTGGCGATCTCGATCAAACTGCTGGGCACCGATCATCCTGATACGCTGCAGATCGAATCAAATCTGCTCCTCGTACTCGAAAGCGAAGGTCGCTATCGGGAAACCCTGCCACGCCGGCTGGACAATCTGGCTCGAGCCAAAAAGGCCCTGGGCGATACGCATTCGGTTGTTGGCTGGGACTACAACAATATCGGACTGACGCAGCTCGAACTGGGCATGTTTGCCGATGCGCAAGTCTCGCAATCGCAGGCGCGCCGAATCTGGATTGCGATCGATGGCGCGGACAGCGCCGAACTGGCGACTGTTGTTCAAAACATCGGCCGGCGCTTGAGCGTTGAAGGACGATATCGCGAAGCGGCAACCGCCCTGCGCGAAGCGCTTCGAATCGCACACATGCACTTCCCGGAAAACTCTGCCGTCACCCGGCATTGCGTGATAAAACTGGCGCTCGCGTTGGTGGGCGAAGGGCACACGCAAGAAGCGATTCGCCTGGTCGAACCCCTGGTAGATGCATCGCAGCCTGCATCCGGCAATGACCGCTACTTGCTGATCCTCGCGCAAATGGCGCTTGGCGAAGCCTTGCTTGCCGAGCATCAGTCCGAAGCAGCGTCAGCCACGGCACACGCAGCGCTTGCGGGGGCACGTCAGCAGTTCCCACAAGGTCATTTCCTGCTTGGGGCACCGCTGCTGCTGGCGGGACGTACCGAAGCGGCGCTTGGCAACGGCGCGGCAGCAGAGTCGTTGTTGCGCGAAGCGGTCGCGGTGATGGGCGCGATGTACGGGCCTGAGGATCCGCGTCTGCTTTCGGCAAACGTCGCACTCGCGGAAGCATTGGCTATGCGACATCAGAACGACGCAGTACGGGCGCTGGTGTCGGAACTGGTGCCGCCACTGGCGAGCGCTACCCTGCCGTTTGCCATCGGACTGCGTGCGCGCATCGGCAAGCTGTAGCGATCGGCAATTCCACGCGAGGCTCGAATTCTGGTAGCGCGTTCAAGCGATGCTGGCGCTACCCTGTGCTCGCCAATTCCCGATGCAGCCAGGCCCGCGCCAGGGTCCAGTCGCGGCGCACCGTGCGCTCGGAAATATTCAGCGCGCGCGCCGTCTCGCTTTCGTCGTAACCACCAAAAAACCGGCATTCAACCACCTGCGCCAGGCGGGTCGAATCGCGCGCGAGCCGTCCGAGCGCTTCGTCCAATGCCAGCATGGAAGCATCATCTTCGACCGCGATATCGTTCGCTGCGGTCAATGGCAGCGCAATAGCACCATCGCCTCGTTTGTCCGCCAACCGGGCCATCGCATGGTTGACCAGGGCATGGCGCATGGCCAATGCCGCGGCACGCAGGAAATGTACATCCGAGTTCCAGCCGGCGCTGCCGCGCAGCTTCAGATAGGCCTCGTTGACCAGCGCCGTCGTCTGCAACGTCGCACCCGGACCGACGCGATTGCGTTCCCGGTGCGCCAGACGCTTGAGATCGTCATAAAACAATGGAAACAACTGGTTGGCGAGGGTACTGATTTCCGGCGCTAGTTGATCGTCCCAGCTGGCTGCCGGGCCGGCGGCAAACGACGTTTCCGCTTCGCTCATGGCTTGATCATAACATCCGGTCCCGTGACCAAAGGTCATGCGGGACAAGGGCATGGCCGGATTGAGCGCCAAATCCGGTACTGGAGGAAGTGGCCAGCGGAAATTCAGGCAATCCCGGCGCGACCGATGTCGCTCCAGTCGCCAGCGGGTATTTTCATTACGTGCGAGAAACAATCCATGAAGCGATATTTGTCAACGGCGCCAATGTTGTGCGCAGCTTTCATCCTGGCCAGCCTGATCCCGGCGTCGCCGGCCTGGGCGGTGCAGACGTTCACGGTCAACAGCACTCTGGATCAAGTCGACGACGATCT
>JBDTLA010000098.1:0-5019 GCA_039935035.1 Rudaea sp.
GCTAACCTTTGCGCCAGCCGTCACCTCGGGGAATCGACATGGATCTGCAACGCATCCGCAGCTCGCTGTCGCCGGATCTGCAATCGAGCATCGACCTGAAATCCGCCTGGCGCAGCTATCGCGAAACCGGTGGCGGCGACGACGAATCGGCATTCGTCACCTGGCTGGTGACGCAACACGCGCCGACTGCCGATCCGATGCAGACGCGCTTCGTCGATGCCGCCACAGAAGTCGACCCGATTGAGGTCAGTCAAATTCTGCCGTCACGATTCAATGCGCCGGCAGCGGCCGACATGGATTCGGATGCGCCGACCGTGCTGACCGATCGCAGTTATTCGCCGCCCGCGCAGGCGGACGATGCGGTCGCCGTGCGCAGCGCAAATCCCGATTTCCACTACGTGCTGATCGGTATCGCCGGCAAGGGCGGCATGGGCACGGTGCATATCGCCAAGGACACGGAGCTGTTGCGCCGCGTCGCGCTCAAGCAGCTCAGCGACGAGGCCGACAAGGTCGCCAGCGCGCGCACGCGCTTCCTGCGCGAGGTGCAGATCACCGCGCAACTGGATCATCCGAACATCGTTCCGGTGTACGCGCTGGAACTGGCGCCCGGCGGCGCGCCCGCGTACACGATGAAACTGGTCGAGGGCAAAACCTTCCACGCATTGCTCAACGAGACGCGCGATTTCTACGAAGCCGAACGCACGCCGGATGAAGCACACAATCTGCAGTCGCGCCTGGACCATTTTTTGAAAGTCTGCGATGCGATGGCGTACGCGCATGACAAAGGCGTAATCCATCGCGACCTCAAGCCGGCCAACCTGATGCTCGGGCGGCACAACGAGGTCTACGTGATGGACTGGGGTTTGTGCCGCGTGCTGCGCCAGCCCGACGACATGCCGGCCGATGTTTCGATGGTGATGTCGTCGCCGGATATTTCCGGCAGTGCGTCCGAAACGCAAATCGGCGATGTGGTCGGCACGCCGAAATACATGTCGCCGGAACAGGCGCAGGGACGCAACGCGGATCTGGATGCGCGCAGCGACCAATGCGCGCTCGGCTTGATCCTGTTTGAAATGGTCACGCTCAATTCACCGTATGCAGGCAAGACCGCCTACGAAGTGATGGTCAACGCCGCCGGCGGCAAGCTGCGTCCGATCGCGCACACGTCGGGACGCATGCGCATTCCGCGCGAGCTTGTCGCCATCATCGAACGCGCAACCGCATTCTCGCTGACGGGCCGCTATGCCAACGTGGCCGAACTGGCTGCGGACATTCGCCGCTATCAGCGCGGCGAGGCCGTGCATGCAAAACCCGACGCGCCATGGCAACGCGCGCAACGTTGGGTGGTGCGGCACAAGCAGGCGGCACTGAACACCCTGCTCGGCACGATTGCGGTGGCCGCGATCGCCATCGGCGGCTTGCTCTGGCTCAACCAGCGCCAGCTCAGCGCCGAGCGCTTCCGCGAGCAGCGCCTGCTTGAGTTGAGCAGCGCAGTGTCAAATGCCGGCGACCAGGTACAGTTGCGCTTCCTGCAACTGGAAGGCGGAATCGTGAATCTCGCCGATTCCGTGGCGCAGAGCCTGCAGCACGGACAGGATTCGCAGCAACGTTTCTTCATGCTGGACGATTTTCATGTTCGCCAGCGCGCACCGGATGACCTGCAACCCAGCCGCATCCATACGGGCAACATCAGCTTGAACTGGCCGGTGTGGCAGATTCCCGCCGGTGCCGACCAGTCGGCGGCGCAGACGCAAATTCGCAAACTGGCACCGTTGCAAGGTTTCATGCGCGACATCTATGCACGCTCAACGCGCATGATCGAGCATCGCAATATCGATTTTTATTCCGGCACGCAGCCCAGAGCGACCAGCGATCACAGCCCGCTTGATGCGATCCTGGTATCGCTGGAAAACGGCATCACCGCGCGCTATCCGGGATGGGACGGATTTCCTGCGGATTACGATGCCCGGCAACGACCGTGGTACACATTGGTCCGCGACAAACACGGCCCGCAGTGGGGCGATCCGTATGCAAGCATCGCGAAAAACGTGACCGACTTGCCGTTGAGCGTTCCGATGTACGACGACAACGCGAAGTTTGTCGGCGTGGTCAGCGCGCAATTCCTGCCGGACCAGATGATCCAGTCGCTGTTCGACAAGCGCTCGGAACGCGCGATCGAATCGATGTACCTGATCGATCCGGATGGGCACATCCTGGCCGCGACCGGCGCGACAATTCCATTGCAAAAACCCGATGGCGATACGCCGGCGCACCAGGTGTTTCCCGTACCAGAATTGCTGCAGCGGGTGAAATTGCGCCGCAGCGGCGTGGTTGAAGCAAGCTTGCGCGGTGTGCCGGTCGTCATCGCGTACGACGATGTCGCGCCGTGGGGCTGGAGCGTGGTTGCAGTGGCGAATCCGACGCTATTGTTTGCTTCAACGCAAAAACCCAAACCGCTCGCTAAGGCCGACTGAAAAGCCAGGGTCGGCGTGTACTTTGCGTCTGGTTCACATCAAAAAGTGGAGGGGCGATCAGGAAAATGCAGCCTGATTCCGGTTGCGACTCCAGTCTCTGTTTGAGAGTACACTCCAGAGGCCAGTACCCACGTTTTGCGTTGGAGGTGCGCACGATCTGCAATGGATCCATAGTCGATGATCGCGGGATGCGGTCCTCGGCAAAGCCTTGCATCCAGAATTGACGCAATGAATCACATGGGGGTTGCCGCTAAAGCATAACCGCGCGGCAGCGTGAGATTGCTGAAATTTACCGTCGAATCGAAGTGAAGCGCTTGCTTCGCACGTCGTTCAAATCTAGCTCGTCCACCAACTCTGGGGAGAAATCGGTAATGAAGCACATCTATGTCAACATTCTGGCCGCGGCACTTGCCGTCGGCCTCACCGGTACCGCGCTTGCAGCGGATCATATGGACTCGCCGATCGTCAAGAACGATCCGGCCGCCGATATCACCGACATCTTTGCCTTCGTCAATCCGAAGGATCCATCCGAAACCATTCTGATTACGAATGTCGTGCCGATGGCCACCAGCAATTCCCGGTTTTCCGACCAGGTGGATTACATCTTTCATGTCGACAACGGCAGCGGCGACCGCTCGATCACTTGCACGTTTCTTGATTTGGCCACGCGTTTCAGCTGCACGGGGCCAACCGGGGTTTCTGCTTCTGGCCCGCTGAATCAGGTCGTGCAGGGCCAGAACATGCGCGTTTACGCGGGCCTGGCGGACGATCCGTTCTTTTTCGATTCCGCTGCGTTCAACAAGACCAAGGCCACCTTGGTGCCTCAGTTCCACAATCCCGGCACCAACGGCTTTGCAAACATGAACATCTTGACGATGACGCTGGGCATCAAATCCAGCATGTTGAGCGATGGCGGTGCGCACCCGGTGCTGAAATTCTACAGCTCGACCAAACGCTTCGGCGGTGGTGGCCTCAACGGTGGTTTCACCGGTAGTTGGTACGATCCGGCCAATTCCGGGCACGGTTTCACCTTGCAGGTGCTGCCTCCGGCCATAGCAATTGGTGGAACAAAGAAACTGCTTTATGCCGTTTGGTATGTCTACGACGCTCAGGGAAAACAGTCGTGGATCAACGGGGTTGGTGAGATCAACGACAACCATGTCGATATCAATTTTGCATATACCACCAAGGACGGCGCATTCCCGCCGATCTTCGGCGGCAAGAGCCCGAGCGTCGTTCCGTGGGGTACCCTGAGTTTCGATTTCACCTCATGCAATCAAGGCACGGTGCATTACAACGGGTCTGCGGCAGGACTTGGCAGCGGCGATATTCCCTTGACCCGGCTTACCCAGACCGACGGACAGTCGTGCAGTCTGCTGATCAATGGACAGATCGATCGCGGCGGCCGGCCGGGCGTCAGCACCGTTCTTATCGACCTGCTCGCACCGCACCAGCCGACCTTGAAGGACGACTACAATCGAGCCGAAAATCCCGCCGATTGGCAGATGTTCGCACCAGAGATCCAGAAAAATCTGGCCGCATTGGATACCCTGGACGGAATCGTCGGCAACAACCTGCTGCCGCCGAATGTTTTGGCGCCGATCCTAGCCGATGATCGGTTGATCATTGATGTGTCCAAACCGGCCTGCGATGCCTACCTTGCCGTTGAGTTGGGTGTGACCACTCAATGCGGCGGACGGACGTTGCATCGCGACGTGGTGGACGACACGCTCGGTGCCATCGTCGGTCCCGGCGTAAGCGATTACGTGGCAGACGACAACGTCTTCCGCAGCGACTTTCCATTTGTCGGGGTCGCGAACTGATGGTCAGATCGAACGCGCGCCGCACCAGCGGCGCGCGTCGATTCGAAAATGGCCGTACCCGCCAGCTGGGCGGTGCGGTTGTTTTTTGTGCGTTGCTGCTGACAGGGTGTGCGCCGGGCGTGCGCAAAGTCAGCGCGGAAAAGCCACTCGCATCAGCGAATGGCAACCCGTCAACACTGACCAGCGCTGCGCCGGGCATATTGCCGCCGGAATTTTATCCGGCCACGCAGGCGATGCTGCCAACCACCGCCGGGACGTTGTATCTGGCCAACATCAATGCACGCGTTGACGTACTCATCGCGGCGGCGGCGCGCGATCACGCCAACAGCGCTACAACGACTGCACTGGCGGGCATGTTGTACCACCGTTTTCAGATTCTCGGGCGGATAGCCGATGTCGACCGCGGGCTGTCGCTCGTCGATGCCATCCAAAACCCGACAGCCGCCGACCTGCGTGTGCGTGCCTCGTTGCGATCGGGATTGCACCGATTCGACGAAGCGCTCGCGGATCTGGCCCAGGCGCAAGCACTCAGCACCGTCCGACCCGGCGATGCCAAGGCACGCCGTGGCATCGCGTTGGCGACTGGCGACTATCTGAAGATCAAGGCATTGATTGACGAGGCAGACCAACCTGCGACGGAATTCGGGGATCTGATCCTGCGTGCCAATCTTGCCGCATTCAAGGGCGACCTGGCCAACGCCAGCGCCCAGTTTCTGCGCGCA
>JBDTLA010000099.1:0-13487 GCA_039935035.1 Rudaea sp.
CGGGACTGCGCCAGACCATATACACCGGTAAATCCACATTTGCGACCAAGCTGCGCGAGGCAAAGCGCAATTTTGGTAGGCGGTCCTATTTTTTGACGGCCCTGATCATGGAACTGCTCGGGTTGACGCCGAAGGCATGAAGTCGACGCTTTGCAAAAAAGCGCATTACTTAACGTGGCTATTGTTGCCTCGCTTCCGTTCACCCCAACGGCCACAGTTTCCTGGCGTCGTCAGAAAAATGTGGGCCTTGGGGTCAGGGTTGGCGGCAAATGATCGACGTACTTGGTCAAAATGACCTCGGCCAACAAATCAGGGGCGGCAATGCCACAATCGATAATGCTGGGCGGTACCGGCACGGCGACGACCGTCTCGCAGCTGCGGCACGCGTACTGCGGATAAACGTCGCGGCGCACGAAGAACTGGAAGGGCTTGCGCGACAGCTTCTCGGTGATGTGATCGCTGAAGTGCACCAGACCGCCACGGCACTGGCCACAGTTGCACGCGTCCGGCTCGTGGCGCGTTTTGATGCGTGGCAGATCTTCCGGCAGCGCACTGCGCTTGGGCGCGTGGCGTGGACGCGATGGAGTTGCGGCGGGCGGCGACTGCAATGCTTCCAGTTGCACTTCGACCGCAGCGATATCTTCGGCCATGGCTTCATCGAACAGCGCACGCTGCGCCGGATCTATCTTTTCCGAGCGCCGCTAACTGCGCGCGGCGCAACCGCGCGATCTCCGCCGTGAGCTTGGCGATGTTGGCATCGTGTTTGGTGATGGCGCGCTCGTGGCGGGCGATGACCTGCTCACGATCGGTAATGACCGCAACGTGTTCGATGATTTGTTGATCGCGATCGGTGATGGATCGCTCGTGATCGGCAATGATCTGCAACTTCTCCACGAGCAACGTACGTAGCGTTTGGACGTCCATTGTACCGAGAAGTTGTTCGCGATCCATGGCCTTGCAGCGTACCGTGTTGGCGCTCGCGTGAATTTGGCCAGCCTGTTCGTTTTCCACTGACCAACCGCTCATTTAGATGGAGCGCTTGGCAGCGTGGGCTGCTTGGCTTGTCGGCTGGTCGGTGCAAAATGAAAGTTCTGGTCAATCTGACGCGCAAATCAACAGCCCTATTTCATAGAAATAAATCACCTGCATGACCAGGTGGAATTCATGACGGACGGCTTCGATTGCCATGCATGGAACGGCAACCAGGCTGCAGGGCACGGAATTCGCCCATTCTGCATAGGAGTTTTTGCCCGCATCCATGCATCTGTCATAACTCAGGGCATCCGTTGCCAGGCGCTGTTCGGGTGTAGAACGGCTGTCGTTGCTTACCGCATCTACTGCTGATGTTCCTGAACGTCATCGTTGCCGACTTGCGTCGGCGCGCTGTTTTTGGAGACCAACCGTAGCTTGCCGCATGGCATCATCCGGCCGACAACCGCGTGAAGCTCTTCGTTCGTCCCGGTCCAGATAACTCGTCGGATTTCCTCTTCGAGTGCGATACGGCTGCAGTTGATCAGCGTCAGTTTGGACTTCTTGGATTCATTCGGCATACCAATACTCCAGCGTTCATTGGGCGAGGATGCGCCCTGGCAGGCAGGGCGCAATTTTCTCAGTCCCAAGAATTTCCAAAGTCGGAGCTACTGTCGAAGGTTGACATGTCACCGATGCCGGAGCTATCGGAAAACATGTCGCTGCCGGATGAATCAAGCATGTCATGTTCCATCCCGAACGATGTGCCAGTGACATCGACGCTGCCGACTCCGTCATCGACCAAGGGAAAGCCCGTGGTTGGGTTGATGTCGCCGTTCGCCGGACCGCTATGCTGGAACAAGGAACGAAAGAATTTCATTTGAAGCTCCGTTGAGTGGGGTAGGGTGGATAACAGCATTCACATTAGCCGCTAACGCTTATTGCTTTGCATTTGAGCGCAGGCGGCGTTTACGCGGCTGTAGCGCTGACCATTGGGATAATTTGTCGCAGTAACGTCACAACGTCGCCATGCGCATCGGCTGGGATGCTCTTGCGAATCTGAGTCAGCAGCAGCGAGGCGAATCCGAAACAATCGTCTGGCCCGATGGCAATTACGCGCACAGTCTTGGACTGGCCAACTTTCATGCAAACCTGATTGGCCTGCCGCTCGACTTCAAACCACTTGTCGCGTTTCGATCCGTGATGTCGTCCTGTCGTACTCGGCAGGTAATTGAGAATGACGGTCAGTACGTGCAGCATTTCCGAGCGGCTGAGCATCAGTGTCAATTTGTTGGCCCAGTCGTAGCCGGTGTCGGTTTTACTTGCAGCCTCAATAAATACGACATCGGCTGCCTTCGAACTCCTGCCGGACTGGATCGTCAGTGCGGATTGCTTTCCGTAGACGTGAAGGCAATTGCCAGCCGGAGCGGAACCCGCGAATGTCGATGTGTCGACGACGACAGGAACGGGATCGTTGGGTTGGCGATTGAAGCAAGTGATCATTGACGAGCGTTCGTCGCCACCGAATCGTGGAAAGTTGGTGAACAATGGCGCGGTCTTGGGTACGGCCCGCAAAGCGGGTAGGGTGCTCGGCACTTCGGGGAATAGCGACGATTCGTCCGGCAGCTTGGCAATCATAAAGGGTGCTTCGCCCGTCCTGCCCAGTGCCTTGCGTACTTTGTACAACAGACGTTCCACGAACGCGCGAGCTCGCGGATTGTCATGGGCCGCATCGAGTGCGCGCTGGATGGCGGCGGGCGAGTGCAGTTCGTGCATTTGGTCGATCTCGGCCAGACTAGCAGCTAGGCCCAGTTCAACCATGCGTGTGCGGATCGCCGTGTGGTTGGCATATACATTGTCAGTGGTTTCGATCATACGATCTCCGGTATGAAGATTGAATCGGGTGGTTTGGTCAGTCGGTCACCGGTTCCAAGTGCAACGTGTCTTCCGTAAGGATCAAGTGGACTTTCTCAAAGCGAGAGGCAGCGCTGAGGACCGCGCGTTCGACGTAACTGTCGCCGTAAAAAACTTGCCGACATTGCAGCGCGTCGGCAATGGCACTATCTCGATTGTGGCCGCGGCCAGGATGCGGTCGCGGATTGGCGGAACGGGGAAATGCGACCAGGGCGAAGTGATCCACGCCGCGCTGGAGCAGGGTGATTGACACGGGTGTGCCGGTTGGACTCATGGAGAACTCCTGATTTGTTGCTATCGGGTTGCGCGGCGTGGGCAAATGCGGAAATTTCGCACCGTGATTTTTTTCGCCGCCACTAATACCTATACGCCAATCTTTCATTTGCGCAAATTGTTGGCGCCTGGGTAGAGGCCTGACGGTCCACAAAGGCTGACAATTTTCAAATTTGCCCGAACTTACAACGAACTCTGGGCTGCGTCGTTACTTATAGTCCGTGGTCAGATAGTCGACGTCGTCTTACAACGGCAATGTGGACATATCCGGACATGTGGGTGCTGCCGTGCGATCGCGTCGCACGCGGGCGGGTTTCAGCCAGGAAGAGCTGGCTCATCGCGCCGGGCTAGACCGTACCTACATCTCTGGCATCGAGCGCGGCCGGTGCAATCCCACCGTGGCATCCCTGCAATTGGTCGTCGCCGCGCTAGGCAGCAGCCTCGACGCGTTGTTCATACTGGCGCGAAAGCTGGCCACGAAAGACCTCACGCCACGCGCGAATTCGCGTAAGTCATCATCTAAGTAAAACCCCCGCCGAGTGGATAAGCCCACCCTTCCGAGCTTGGCCAAGAATTGGCGACAATGTTGACCTATAGTCTACAATAATCTTTTTCTTCGGCGGTGTAGCTGACGACGTCACGCCCGATTCACGCTTTGAAAGTCGCCCTTGGATTCATCGACGAATTGCTGGGATTCCTAACGGGCGCTATCAGGTCGCGTATCACTTGAATTTTCTGGAGGCTGACTAGCGTCGTGTATCGCGTTCGAAATGCAGACAGGCAGTCCATTTGGGCTCAGCCGTGTTGAATTGCGCGTCAGATTGACCAGATATTTCGTTTTGCACTGACCAGCCCAAATGCTCAGCAGTGATTGGCGCTATGGGCTTTATCCGACCGAGCGCCTGGTCAGTGGAAAACGAGCGGGTTGGTCAAATTCGCGCGAGCGCCAACAAGCGAAGAGCCGCGAGAGCAAAACGCGGGTCCGACGCCATCACATTCGGCGGGGTGGAGCCATCGGCGCTAGCTGCGTCGCGAGGCCATCGACCTTGGTGACATGGTCGTGCAGATCATCGCCGTGGTGGTGGGCATACTGCTGGCGCTGTTCATCAACAATTGGGCGAAACATCGCCAGCAGCGTGTTGCGGTGAGTGAAGCGATGCAGGCGATCCGTGTGAACTCTCTGCCAACCGGGTTGCCCTGCGCACGCACGCCACGCTCATGTTCGACATGGCTACGCACATGCAGGAGTCGCCCAAAAACCAGAACCAATCGCCACGAGCCTGCTACGAGTGGTATCAGTGGCGAGGGATCGGCGACTTGAACCTGACTGATGCGGCCTACCAGACCTCCATCTCGACGCAGGCGCTAGCGAACATGCCTTTTATCCAAGCCCAGAAAGTGGCACGAGTGTACGGGTGGTAGCAATACCTCCAGAAGAGTCGTGATTTCGACGTTGAGATGTTGATGCAAATGCATCCGCTAATTTTCTGTTCCGGGATGGCCGAAAATATTGGCCGGGAAGACCTCAGGCTCGAAAATAAATGGTATGCCGCCTTGATCGGTCCTGACAATGCAAAACAACCCACGCCGCCGCCTCAGGCGTCGACCACCAATTGATTCTTGCCACATCGGGCATCAGCTGTGTCCGGCTATGCAGCTTTGGGTTTGCCAGACTGAGCCGGGCGAGGTTCCTTCAACATAATGGAATTTAACCAACGTTCGTGGAGTGGACTCGATCGTCCAAGCGGGCGTGCTGACGCGCGCCGCTTAACTCCCGGGATCGTTACCTACGTTCCTTACAGCGGACACTCACAGTCGGCTATTTAGGGTCGCAAAGCGACGATCGCTCACCACCTTCGCCACGCCTAACAACGACGTGTACGCGATGGTCGCTTACCGGCCGGGACCGGACAGTCGAGGTCGCGAATTGCCTACCGCGGACGGGACATTCGGCTCGTATCGGTTTAGGAAGCCTGTTGAATGGTGCTGCCTCGGACCAGCGTCAGCGTCCAAATCGCTTACAACAGATCCCGCCGCACGCAGCATGTGCGCCGCTTGAGTTCGGCGAAGAACGAAGGCTTCGCGCTCACGGCATCGCCTTTGCGTTGGTGGTGGTCGGCAAGCCGACCTTGCGGCAGAGCGCGGCGAAGCGCGGATCATGCTGGTAGCGCAGGACGAACGTGTCGCTGAGCAGCTGAGCCGAAATTGGCAGCAACGAGCGTTATGTTTCCGTCAGTCGCGCGAGTTCAAGAAAATCGTCGGTGTTGAAGGTCGCATTGTGCTGAAACAGGCGATGTTGCCACTGGATACGGCATCCGCGAGAAAAAGGCCTGAGGCCGATGCGCCCGATTAGTTTCGCGGTGCGCCCAATCTTTGCAGCAAGCCTGCGCGAAAGCGCCGACTCACCGGCACTTCGGCGCCGGTCTTGAGCACCACCAGCAGATTTCCCTTGAACATTTCCTGCAATTGCCCAATGCGCTCGATGTTAATCAGCGCGCTGCGGCTGACTGCGGCGAAGCGGTCGTGGTGCAGGCGGCCGGCCAGTTCGCACAGCGGCCCGGCAATGCGATGCCGTTTGTCGGCGCAATGCACGATGCAATAGCGGCCGTCCGCTTCGATCCAGTCGATCTGCTCGTCGCGCAGGCTGTGCAGGCATCCGTTTTCGCGCACCAGCAGGCGGCCCGATACTGCGCTGTCGCCAGTTGCGGACGCTGCTGCCGCATCTGCGTCACTATCGATTGCCGCGCGAATGCGTTCGTTGATCGCCAGCGCATCGCGCGCATGCACGCGCGCCCGGGCGACGCGCAGGGCCTTGTCCAGCCGCTCGGCGTCGAAGGGCTTGAGCACGTAATCGACGGCTTCGCCGGCGAAGGCGTCCACCGCGAAACGCGGATGTGCAGTGATGAACACGATCAGCGGTGGCGCGACGCCGATTGCGCCGACTTTGCGCAGCAATTCGATGCCGCCGGAGCCCGGCATCTGGATATCGAGCAGTGCGATGTCGATGTCGCCGGCCGCGAGCGCCGCCTGCGCTTCGTGGCCGTTGCGGCAGACCGCGACCAATTCCAGATCTGCGCGTTCGCCGATCAACCGCGCCAGCCGTGCGCGCGCAAGATCTTCGTCCTCGGCCACCAGAATCCGCAGTCGCCGCGTCATCATCCCGCCGCTCCGGCGGGCGCGGCGGGCAGAATCAGTGCCGCGCGAAATCCGTTGTCCGACGTAGGGCCGGACTCGAAGCGTGCGCCATCGCCGTACATCAAGGCCAGACGGCGACGACAGTTGTCCAGCGCAATACCGTTGCCGCGATTGGGCAGCGCCTCCTGCCGCGAACGACAGATATTGACTATCTCGATCACCACCTGTGCACCTTCGCGGCGCGCGCTCACGCGAATCTCGCCGCCGGCCGGATCGTGGGCCACGCCATGGGTCACGGCGTTCTCCACCAGCGGTTGCAGGATCAGTGCGGGTAGCCGCGTCGCGCCGAGATTTTCCGGTATGTCCACGTTGACATGCAGCCGTGCGTCGAGGCGAACTTGCTCTACGTGCAGGTAGGCGTGGACCAAACGCAGTTCGATGGCCAACGTAGTACTGGAACTGCTGTCGCCGGCCAGCAACAGCCGCAGGAAGTCGGCTATGCGCAAGGTGAAACGCTGTTCCGGCGAATTCTCGCGCTGCATCGAGACCAGCGCATTGAGCGCGTTGAACAGAAAATGCGGTTGCATCTGCCGTTGCAGCGCGGCCAGTTGTGCTTGCGCTGCCCGGGTTTCTAGTTCATGCCGCGCCAGCGCATCGGCCTGTGCGCGGCGCAGGGACAGCACGATATGGGTGGCCGCCAGTACGACCGCGTAGCTCAAGAGCTCCCACTGCAAGGTGGTGACCAGCAAAGTGAGCATACCGGTGCCGAAGCTGCCCAGAAATTCCCGCCCGCCCGGTAACGCAAACCAGACCACGGTGGTTTGCAATAGCAGATGCAACAGAGCAAACAACAACGCGAAACTAATGTGCAGCCATGCTCGTCCGATCGTCGATGCATCGCCGCCGAAGCGAAAGCGCGCTCCCAGCATGACGACGAAGGGAACCAGTACGGCCCATGCGTACCATTGGGTCGCGGAAAACAGCAGCGATTGCGACCACGGCGGAGGTGTGCCGTGATGAATGACGTAGTAGGCCTGACTCTGGCTCGCACCCATCAACGCCAGAATAGTCGCCAATCCGAGCGCAAGCGCAAGCACGCGCAGCGGCGCGATGGCATTGGCGGTCGGCGATGCGGTACTGGCGTGCATCGGCTGCTCTGCGATGTTCAGACGGTCTAGGGTAGGCTGTGCACATTACCGCAACGCGATGTGCACGGGTAATGTCAGCCGTCTTCAGTTCGCCGTTGCGGGAAGACGTTGTTCATGCCCGGTTGCGCTAGTCGACCAGTGTACGGAATCGGCGGAATATTCCGATCGGAAGTCGATGGACGCCGGCGATGTGAACGTGTTGATAACGCGAAAATGCATTGTTTTGCCCTTCACCACGTCATCCCAGGGGTACATCCAGACATTACCCTTCACGATAAGGATTGCCGAGTTTACCGCGCCGCTGTCTGGCGCGATCGTGCGTATCGCGTACGCCTTCTGGTCAGGCCGGTACAAATACACGATCAGCGCGCCGGATTTACCATCGACTGTCTGATGGCAAGCTTGGAATTCCGCACTATGCCAGCAATCGTTGATTACCGTATTGACGTCTACGTGAGCCTGACTATAGGGCGTTTGTCGATACGTGATTTCGGCTTTCCAGGTTCCAGCGTAAGCGCTCGCCGGCTCGACGCCGGCGGCCGTGGCAGGCGCGCCGATGCCAAGTACGGCGACCAGTAGCGCTGCCCCGATCATTGGCACTGGCTCGACGACGGGTAATCGTAGCAATCGCGCACCGTGGTAGCAGGCAGACGCGTGAAGGTCAGCGCGATGGCGTCAATTCCATCGGTGACGGCGGCCACGCCTGGCGGCCCTTGTCCCAGCAAGTGCACCTGCAAGCTGTTCGGAGTGATGTAAACCTCTCCGTGGAAATTGGCCGGTCCGACAACAGGGGCGCCACTGGCGTTGATCTGGTAAATGTCCATTCCACCCGTGGCACTGGCCGGGTCGTACCAGAGCATGGCTTTGGCGGTGCCGCGCGGAATGGGGTTTCTTCGCGAGCCTGGAATGGCGTTGGTCCAAATCAGCTCGGTCGAATTGCACGCGGCATCGTCGGTGCCCATCTGGTTGCCGACACATTGCAATGTATATAAATGAGCATCGCTTGGTGGTAGTTGCACGTCGGCGGAGGACGCTGGATCCAGGGTCAATTGCGCGACGGTGAACGGCGCAGACGCGATGCGCATCACGGCCAACTCCGTCGGCAGCGTGTTTTGGTATTCGGGGCCTTGGCCGGCGTACACACTGTTGTCGTTGAGAAAGCTCAGCGCCCACGTACCTGGCAGAAATTCTTCGTCGTCTTTGCCTTCATAATTCTGCGCACCCAAGTTGTACGTGTGGCCGTCGAAAGACATGCTCACGTGCCGCGGGCTGGTCCATGCAAAGGTCGGCACGATCGGCACAACGGTCACGGTCGGGAAACCGGTGTAGGGGCAGCCCGGACATTGGCCACCGGTCACCTGATACATCTTTCCGGTGGCCGTACCAATCACGTGCGTGGCAAGGCGCGTGGATTCGCTGGACGGCACCCAGGTCGGTTGCGTGATGTAGTTGACCTGATTGCCGTTGGCATCGTAGGTAGCAAACTGGAGGAACATCAATCCGCCAGGACCGATGTCGACCGCCAGACCTGAGCCGGACTGATTTGGATCGTAATATTCGCCGGTGTACGGCTGGATCGTGCCGAGCTTATCGCTAACGATTCCGCTGGCGTGGGTAGTCGTAATGCCCGCAAACGTAAGGGCGATGGCAAAGCCAAATAGATAGCCTTTCATGGAAATCTCCGCGGGTAGTGGCCGGCGTAGATTCGCGATGCGCGGCGAATGTGGCAATCAAATTGGCACGAGCGGCGGCATTGTGAGCATCACTGGCTGCTTTTGCGCCACGAACGCCGATGCAGGTAGTCAAGGTGTTGGTGCTCGCGTGAATCTAACCAGGATGCTCGTTTTCCACTGACGGGCCGCCTGATTGTATGGAGCGCATGGCGGCGAAGATTGCTTGGGTCGTCGGCTGGTCAGTGCAAAATGAAAAACCCGGTCAATCCGATGTGCAATTCAACAGACCATGGTCGCTGTTCGGCCAACTGCTGTCTTCAACGACTTACGAACGGTTACCGTAAATCTACCATTCGGAAGCAGCGCTTGCAGGAAGCGGTATAGTGGCGACCGCTTGGATTGTTTGATGAACTCGACATGCCTGAAACGCGGAGTCCACCAATCAGTTTCAGCCAAATAAATCCGATGAAACCAACTGTGTTGTACCGCGCGCTGGTAATTGCCGCGTGCACAGCGGCGGTAGCGCATGCCCAAAGCGTCTCCCAGCAGACGATCAGCACGGACCGCCCAGGGCTTCTATTTGGGACATCCATCGTTCCAACAGGATTTCTGCAAATAGAAAGTGGCGACCTCACATTCCAGAACTCGGACATACCTGGTGGAAACAGCTCGTTACTTAGCACGCCGACCTTTCTTCGCTATGGCCTCTGCGACTCGTTCGAAGTACAAATGGGGGCTTCTCCATTCAATCGACTCACCGCACGTTCGTTTGGACGCAACCAATCCGTCAGCGGAACTGGCGACATCCAGGTCGGCGCAAAATTCGCACTGCAGCAAGGGACCGCCAGCACGCCTGCCATCACGCTGGTGGGATTCGTCACAACCCCGACTGGTAACAGTGCATTCTCGGGGGGACGCCCCGCTTACAACATCAATGCCGTCGTCGCATGGCAGCTAGACAATGACTCCAATCTAAGCACGATGATTAGTGATACCCGGGTGCCGATATCCGGCGGTCGGTACGCGGACAGCGGCACCTTGGCCGCTTCCGTCAGTCACTCATTCAGCGCCCGTCTTGGTTTCTATGTCGAGGCTGGCTATTTTCCTGGAATCAGCCATAGCGCCGACACCGGACTGGCGGGCGGCGGCGTGACATATTTGCTTACTAATCACCTTCAGGTAGATGGGTATTTCGACGTCGGTCTCAGCAATGCCAGCTTGAATTCAATGGTGGGCACTGGTATTTCGTTCCTGTTTTGACGAATCGCGATATCAGTGAAGGGATTGCCGTTGACCAAGGTTGCCGTGCGGCCAATTGCAGTCGATCACCGATCGAAACTGCCTTCGCCAAATCCACCGTTCACCGAACCCTGCGGGTTCGTGAATCGCCCTGCTTTTGCTAGACACTTTTGAGCCGTAATACCCGCTTGCCAGCATAACCTCATTGCCAGGTTTGTAGCCGCTGAACCGAGGATGCTGCCGCCGCCAGCGTCTATGTCGCGACGCTGATATCGCCGCTGTTGTTGCCGTCGGTGTCGATGCAAAGATGCGGCAAACCCAATCCGCGCAGCCACGCACCACCTTGTGCGACGCCCAGCAACATCGCCTGTGTCGCCGCGGCACCGGCGGTCAAGCAGCTTTCCGCAACCACGCTGACGCTGGCGAAACCTGTCACCGGCCAGCCCGTGCGCGGATCCACGATGTGGCAGTAGCGGCGACCCTCGACGATCAGCGCGCGTTCGTAGTCGCCGCTGGTCGCCAGTCCACCGCTTGGCAATTCAATGCGCGCGGCCGCACGACCCGGCGCGCGCGGCGCCTTGATGCCGACAATCCATGGCGTGCCGTCGCGATGCGGTCCGATCAGGGCCAGATCGCCACCCAGATCGACCACGCCGGAAACGATGCCGGCCTCGCGGCAGAGTTGCGCGCAGCGATCAGCGGCGTACTCCTTGACCAGGCCGCCCAGATCCAGGCGCATGCCCGGCACACTCAGGCGCAATCGCGGACGCCGCCATTCGACCTGGCTCCAGCCGCTGACGCGCATGGCCTGTGCAATCTCGTCGGCCGATGGCAGGCGATCGTGTTGCCCATCCCATAGCCTGGTTAGCGCGCCCGTGGTGATGTCGAAGCCAGACGCGCTTTGGCGATGCAATTCCGCGGCGAAGTCGAGCAGATTTGCGGTTTCTTCATCGACTTCGATGGTCGTGCCCGCACTCGCCGCGATGCGCGCGAGCAGGCTGTCTTCGCGGTAATGCGAATACTTGCGATCCAGCCGATCGACTTCGGCGAGTGTGGCCGTGCGCGCGCGCTGCGCCGCGGGTTCCGCCTCGGCCTGCAGATGCAGGGCGCAGGGACAGCCCATTGTGGAAAAGTGGAAATTGTATTCGGCAACGCTCAATCGAAATGGTAATCCAGGCCGGCAAACAGGCGCGTGTAATCGACTGTAGCAGGATCGGCCAGTTGCGTGCCGCCGAGCGAATAGCGTGTGGCCGCTCGGTAGCGCTCGGCGCCGGCGGAAAATTCCCAATGGCCGATGCGCTTGCGCAGATTCAAACTCGCCGACAACGCGCCAAACGCGCCGAGGCGATAGTCGCTGGAAAAAAATCGGCGGTCGTCAGCGGCGAAGAACGGCGCGTAGAAGCGTGTCTGATCCTGCGCGTAGTAGCGCACGCTGGGCACCCATTGCCAGCCGTCGCCCACGGTCTGATACCAGGCCGCTTCCAGAGTCAGCGAATGTTGGCCCCAACTGTTCATGGCTACGCGCGAATCCAGGTGCAACGCGGCGGTCGGCGTCGCCGCATAGCGGTAGCGCAGCAACCACGCCGCATCGCTACGCCGGCCCGGGCGCGTATCGTCGAGCAGGCTGCCGTTCACTGCCACCAGCTTGTACGGATCGGACAGATAGCCGGATTGATAATTGATTTGCACCCCGCTTTCCAGTGCGGCGGATTGGTTCAACACCCAGCTCAGGCTGGCGAAACTCGACAGCGTGTTCTTCTCTCCGTGCGGCACGCGATCATAGCGCAGGGCGTCGGTCGCCGCGATGATGTCGTGCGAGAAGCTGCCGCCAAATCCGAGTGTCAATGCGGTGCTCAGCGGCAGCGTGCGTTCGGCGCCGAGCGCGGTGGCGCGGTAATCGCGTTCATGCGAATACGAGGCGCTGAACGTGCGCGTATCGTTGCCGCCGGCATCGTGGGTCAGCGACGCATCGATCGCGCTGCGGTTGTCGTGGATAGTCGCGCCGCTCAATACCTGGATCGGTTTTTTGCCCGGACCGGGAATCACGTACCACGGCGAGGAACCACTCATTACCTCGTGCACTGCGTTCACGCTCAGCGTGTTGCGGTCGCCGACATTCGTATCGATTAGGTATTGCTGCGAATCCACGTGATAGCGGCGCGGATCGCCCTGCGTGTCCTGCACCGGCAATGCGTTCTCGTCATAGACATTGAAACGGTAGCCAACGAACTGGGCAGCACCGATCTCGTCGGCGTGCACCGGCTTGTGGCCGAGCAGTGCGGCCGAGGCGGCCAGCAGCAACGATAGCGACGGAACCGGACGTGTGCCCATCAGTTGCAGCCGCAGCCGCCGCCGGCTGCGCCGATTTCGCCGGCGGTGCCTTCCTTGCTGAAATGCGCGTGCTCGCGCATCGCCGCCTGTAACGGGTCCGGATCCCAGCGCATGTCCCAGCGCGCCAGCCGGCCGCGCTGCCACGGCTGCACCGGTGTCGTGGCGCAGCCGGCCAACAGGGCGAGCGCGCCGAGCAGCAGCGCACACACAAAAAATTTGGTGTCAGGATGCATGTGCGGACTTGGCGATCAGGACGGCGATCTGGTGGCGCAACGTAACGATATCCTTCGGTTCAAAGCCGATGTGGCGCGCACGCACGATGCCATCGCGATCGATTAGGTACGACGACGGCATGCCGGTCAGGCCAAAGGCCTTGGCGACGTCGCCTTGTGGGTTTTGCAGCGTCATATACTTCACCTGATGTTCAGCCAGAAAGGACCGCGCATCGGCCACGTTTTCATCCAGACCAATCGCCAGTATGGCGAAATCCGCAGGCGAAAATTCACCGCGCAACTTGTCGTACAGCGGCAGCGACTGCCGGCACGGGCTGCACCACGAAGCCCAGAAATCCACCAGTACCACCTCGCCGCGGTAATCGGCCAGACTCACCGGATGTGCCGAAGCAAACGACGGCAGACTGAATGCCGGCGCGACGGCGCCGGGTTCCACTGCGGACGCCGCAATCGCCGCTGCCAACAGCGCAGCGGCGAGCAGGATGCGCACAGTCATTGCGGACATGACGTGCCCGCGACTTGGGTGAGCCGGACAATCGATAGCGGTGTATCGTTCGCGGCGTTGTAGCCGG
>JBDTLA010000100.1:0-10962 GCA_039935035.1 Rudaea sp.
GGCAAGACCTGGAGCGATTGGTACAACCAGCCGACCGGGCAGTTTTATCATGTTGCCGCCGACAATCGCTTTCCGTACTGGGTGTATTCCGGGCAGCAGGATTCCGGCACGGTCGGCATCGCCAGCCGCAGCAATTACGGCGCGCTGAGTTTCCGCGACTGGCATCCGGTCGGTGGCGACGAACGCGATTACGACGTACCCGATCCGCAGGATGCGAACATCGTCTACGGTTCGGGTCTGGGCGGACGCTTGTCGCGTTGGGATGCGCGCACCGGCGAGGTGCAGAATATCTCGCCGTGGCCAGTATCCAGTTACGGTGCGCTGCCGACATCGGTTAAATATCGCTACACCTGGATCACACCGATCGCGGTGTCGCAACTGCGGCCCTATCCGTTGTATCAGGGCGCGCAGGTTTTGTTCCGCTCTCTGGACAAGGGTGCGACGTGGACCACGATCAGTCCGGATTTGTCGGCGAAGTCTGCTGATGCAAAGAACTGCAAGGGCAATCTCGCCGTCGCCGCGGCGCGCGAGTGTGGTTACGGCGTCATCTATTCGATTGCCTTGTCGCCACACGACAACAATGAAATCTGGATCGGCACCGACGATGGACTGATCCGGCGCACGCTCGATGCGGGCAAGACCTGGGCGAACGTAACACCCGCATCGGTTCCGGCCTGGGCCAGGATCGACAGCGTCGACATTTCCGCGGCAACGCCCGGCAGTGTGTATGTTGCCGTGGATAATCATCGTCAGGACGATTTCGAACCGCACGTGTTGCGCACGCGCGATGGCGGCAAAACCTGGACTGAAGTCGATAACGGTTTGCCACAAGGCGGTTTCGTTGGCGTGGTTCGAGCCGATCCAGTCAAGGCCGGGTTGTTGTACGCCGGCACGGATTCTGGCGTGTTCGTTTCGTTCAGCGATGGCGACAACTGGCAATCGCTGCAACGCAATCTACCCACGGCGTGGGTGCGCGATCTGCTCGTGCACGACAACGATTTGATCGCGGGCACGCAGGGCCGCGCGATCTGGGTACTCGACAATCTCACGCCGCTGCGCCAGCACGACAAACTTGCGGCTGACAATGCGCAGACCGTGTTGTTCGACCCTGCCACGACAGTGCGCGTGCGCGGCAGCCAGAACAAGGATACGCCGCCGCCAGCCGACACGGCGCTTGGTCAGAATCCGCCGAATGGTGCGATATTCGATTACTGGTTGGGAAGTGATGCGAAGCATGTCGCACTGGAAATTCGCAACGCACAAGGTCAACTCGTGCGCCGTTTTGCCAGCGATGCGCTGCAACGCTGGCCGACCGCGGAACGCTATTTCACCAAATCGTGGACGCAGCCGCTGCAGCAACTAGCCGCTTCGTCCGGCGCGCACCGCTTCGTGTGGAATCTACGTACGGCACGCCCGCGCGCGGTGCACTACGACTACAGCATCGCCGCCGTCTTCCACGACGGCACGCCGATCATGCCCGAAGGCATGCTGGTCGCGCCGGGCGATTACCAAGTAACGCTTAACGCCGATGGCGTGAAATCGACGGCGACGCTCAAGATTATTCCTGATCCGCGCGTTGGCCTGGATAGCAGCGCGCTACAGGCGGCAATGTCATTCGCTCAGCAAATCGACACGGCGCTGGAACGCGATTACGTCGGCTACGGTCAGTTGCGCGCGGTCGACGAGCAACTCGACAAGGCCGCAAAAGCGACGACGGATAAAAATGTGTTGGTCGCAATCAAGGCTTTTCAACAGGCGAGCGAGCCATTGCGTTCCGGTAGCGGTCCGGACAACGAAGACTTTGGCGAACTCGGCGGCGTGCTATCGAGTCTGGCTGGCGATGTCGAAGGTAGCGATCGTGCGCCGACGCAACCACAACGCGATGTGCTTGCTGATGCCGGCACGCGTCTGGATCGCGGCATGACCTTGTGGGATGGCGTGATGCACGATCAACTCGACGCGCTCAACACACAACTCAAGTCCGCGGGTTTGAATGCTGTGGCGGTCCCGGCCGCCGATGCGATCCACCTCGAACGCGCACCGGAGTCGAAAGACCTGCCGTGATCGTGGGGATTGGGTAGGTTGGGGGAGCGACGCGAACGCCAACTCGCAACCTATCCGAATGTACCGGTGTTGGGGTTCGCATTCGCTAACTCCAACCTACATCCGCTCGAATCAAGCCGACAACCCGGTCTCAACTGCGCAGCTTGTATCCGGATTTGAACACCCACCAGATGAAACCCAGGCACGCCAGCATGAAGCCGACGGTCATGGCTGCGCTGACGACGACGTTGACGTCAGATACGCCGTAGAAGCTCCAGCGGAATCCACTGATCAGGTACACCACGGGATTGAACAGCGTGATCTTCTGCCAGATCGGCGGCAACATGTTGATCGAATAGAACGCGCCGCCGAGAAACGTCAACGGTGTGACCACCATCAGCGGGACGACTTGCAGCTTCTGGAAATCGTCGGCCCACAAACCGATGATGAAACCGAACAGGCTGAAAGTGACGGCCGTAAGTGCGAGAAATCCGGCCATCCAGACGGGATGGGCAATGTGGTATGGCACGAACAGGCGCGCCGTGACCAGAATCAGGATTCCCAAAATGACCGACTTCGTCGCGGCCGCGCCGACATAGCCGAGCACGACCTCAACGAACGATACCGGCGCGGACAGCAATTCGTAGATCGTGCCCGCCCACTTCGGCATATAGATGCCGAACGAGGCATTGGAAATACTCTCGGTCAGCAGCGACAACATGATCAGGCCGGGAATGATGAAGGCACCGTAGCTGACGCCGCCAACCTCGCCCATGCGCGAGCCGATCGCTGCGCCGAACACGACGAAGTACAGCGACGTGGACAATACCGGCGAGGCGATACTCTGCGTCAGCGTGCGAAACGTACGCGCCATTTCGAAGCGATAAATCGCGCGGATCGCCGGCAGATTAAGCATCGTTCTCATGGTTTGGCCTTGACCAGACTGACGAAGATTTCTTCCAGCGAGCTCTCGCTCGAATGCAGGTCCTTGAAATCGATACCGCGTTCGGCAAGACGGCGCAGCAGGTTAGCGATGCCGGTCTCTTCAGATTGTGTATCGAAAGTGTAAATCAGCGCATTTCCGTCCTGTGCCAGTTCCAGCGGCAAGCCTGCCAGCTCCGTGGGAATGGCGGTCAGCGGAGTTTGCAGGGTCAGGGTCAACTGCTTCTTGCCGAGCTTGCGCATCAACGCCTGGGTTTCGTCGACGACGATCAGCTCGCCGTTGCTGATCACGCCGATGCGGTCGGCCATGTCCTCGGCCTCCTCGATGTAATGCGTGGTCAGGATGATGGTGACGCCGGTGTCGCGCAGCGCGCGTACCATCTGCCACATGTCGTGGCGCAACTCGACATCGACACCGGCGGTCGGTTCGTCGAGGAACAGGATGCGTGGTTCGTGTGAAAGGGCCTTGGCGATCAACACGCGACGCTTCATGCCGCCGGACAGCGTCATGATCTTTGAGTCTTTCTTGTTCCACAGGGAAAGGTCGCGCAGTACCTTTTCCAAGTGAGCCGGATTCGGTGGTTTGCCGAACAGGCCGCGACTGAAACGCATCGTCGCCCAGACGCTTTCGAATGCGTCGGTGTGCAGTTCCTGCGGTACCAAACCAATCGTGGCGCGCGCCCCGCGATAGTCGCGCACCACATCGTGGCCGTCCACGATCACCTGGCCGCTACTGGCCTTGACCATGCCGCAAACGATGCTGATCAGGGTAGTCTTGCCGGCACCGTTGGGGCCGAGCAGGGCGAAGATTTCGCCACGGCGAATTTCCAGATTGACGTTTTTCAGCGCCTGGAAACCACCTGCGTAGGTCTTGCTCAAGCCGGAAATGGAAACGATGGGCGGTGCGTCGGCCAGATTTGCGCCGGGTCGGAGGACTGAGTCTTGCGCGGTTGCGGACATGAATTCTCCACCAAAATGCACAGACCAAAACGCATCAAACCCGAGCGCGGGCTGCGTCGGGTTCGATTCTACGTGATAAGTGGTGCCCGGGAGAGGACTCGAACCTCCACGACTTGCATCGCTAACACCTGAAGCTAGTGCGTCTACCAATTCCGCCACCCGGGCAGGTGCACGTGCGCATATTGCGCAGGGGCGCGAACGATACCCAGCGCACCGCAGGTTGTCAAATGGCGCTTGCAATACGCGGGCGGGTCGGCCACGCTGCGCGCACTCAATTACGGAACAGCGTGTGAAACCAACTCGAAAAGCGACGAAATCTGCCGGCGCCAAAACGCCGAAACGCCCCGGCTGGATGCCTGACCCGGCTTTCATGCCGAGCGCCAAGAAGGCGCAAAAAGGACCGCCGCCCGAAAGGGCCGGCCCGAAAGGCAAGCATGCAAAGCGCACATCCGATCCGAATGCCGATCGCGAGGCGCAACGCTACGAGCATCCCATTCCCAGCCGCGAGGCGATTCTCGCGTTCCTGAGCGAACGCGCGCAGATGCTCAACGCGCAGACCATGGCGGAAGAGCTGCACCTGACCAGCCCGCGCGATTTCGAAGCGCTGACCCGGCGCCTCGGCGCGATGTTGCGCGATGGCCAGTTGTTGCAGAACCGACGCGGCGGCTTTGGCGTGGCCGAACGTCTGGATCTGATTCCCGGTTCGATCATCGCCAATGCGGAAGGCTTTGGCTTCCTGCGCCCGGATGCCGGCGGCGACGATATCTACATTTCCCCGGCGCAGATGCGCAAGGTGCTGCACGGCGATCGGGTGCTGGCGAGCATCGTCGGTGTGGATCGGCGCGGGCGCAAACAGGCCGATATCGTCGAGGTGCTGGAACGGCGCGCTTCACGCCTGGTTGGCCGCGTGGTCATCGAAAACGGCGTGGTCATGGCTGTGCCTGACGATCGGCGTTTGCATCAGGATGTGATGATTCCACCTGGCAAGGAGAACGGAGCGAAATCCGGCCAGATCGTCGTCGTGGAAATTACCCAGCCGCCGAGTGAACGTTGCGGACCGATCGGCGAAATCATCAGCGTACTCGGCGAGCGTTTGTCGCCATCACTGGTGGTCGAGATGGCAATCGCCAGTCATGGCCTTCCCAATGAATGGCCCGCGGCGACGCTGCGCGATGCCGCTGCTGTCGAACAGCGCGTGACGCCCGAGCAAACAACCGGACGCACGGATCTGCGCCAGGTGCCGCTGGTCACGATCGATGGTGCCGATGCGCGCGATTTCGACGACGCCATCTTCGCCGAGCCCGACGAAGACGGGTATCGCCTGATCGTGGCGATCGCCGACGTCTCGCACTATGTGCAACCCGGTGGCGCGCTCGACGACGAGGCGCAAAAGCGCTCGACCTCAACGTATTTTCCTGGCTTCGTCGTGCCGATGCTGCCAGAAACGCTTTCCAACGGTATCTGTTCACTCAATCCGAATGTCGAGCGTTTGTGCATGGCGTGCGAGATGCATGTGGATCGCGAAGGCGAGGTAACGCGCGCGAAATTCCGCAGCGCGGTCATGCGCTCGCATGCGCGACTCACCTACACACGCGTGTGGCAGGCGATTGGCGAGAAGGATGCGGATGCGCTGGAAGAACTGGCCGATGTGATGCCGCAATTGCGCCATCTGCATCAGCTGTACAAGCTTCTGGCCCGCGCGCGCAAACGCCGTGGCGCGATCGATTTTGAAACGCATGAGGTGAAGTTCCAACTGGATGCCTCCGGAACAGTCGAGCAACTCGATGCCTCACCGCGCAATGACGCGCACAAAATCGTCGAGGAATGCATGATCGCGGCGAACGTGCAGGCCGCGCAGTTTCTCGATCGCTGCAAGATTCCGGCGCTGTATCGCGTGCATGCGCCGCCGCCGGAATCCAAGTACGAGGACCTGCTCGAATTCCTGCGCGAATTTTCGCTGAAGCTGCCGCCGTACACGCAGGTGACGCCCGCGGATTATTCGGCGTTGCTGAAGAAGACCCGCGAACGTCCCGACGCAGCACTGATTCAGTCGGTACTGCTGCGTTCCCAGTCGATGGCCGTGTATAGCCCAAACGATGGCGGGCACTTCGGGCTTGCGCTGGATGCCTACGCGCATTTCACCTCGCCGATCCGACGCTATCCGGATCTGCTCGTGCACCGCGCGATCCGTTTTGCCCTGGAAAAGGGCAAGATTTCCGATTACGTGTACTCGCCAAGCGACATGGCTGCGCTGGGCACGCATTGTTCACAGAACGAGCGCCGTTCGGAAGAGGCCGAGCGCGACGTCGACGAGCGTTACAAGTGCGCGTGGATGGAAAAACACGTCGGCAGCCAATTCGACGGTATTGTTTCCGGGGTCACGTCATTCGGCATGTTCGTGGAATTGACCGAGTCGCAAGTCAGCGGTCTGGTGCATATCACCCAATTGCCCAACGACTATTATCATTTTGATCCGATCCGGCACATGTTGAATGGCGAACGGCACGGCCTGCAGTTTCGCCTCGGCGATGCGGTACGCGTGCAGGTATTGCGTGCCAGTCTGGAAGATCGCAAGATTGATTTTCGCCTGGTGCCGGACGAATCCGCGAAGAAGCTTTCCGCACCCCCGCCAAAGTCAAAGAAGAAACGCAAATGAGCGGTGATCTGCTATACGGCATCCATTCTGTCGACTCGGCGCTGAGCCACGATCCTAAAAATATCGTGGAGTTGTACATTGAGGCCGGCAGCCAGAACGCACGCTTGAAGGAATTGTCCGAACGCGCGCGCGATCTGGGCGTCAAGCCGCATTCGCGCCCGCGCGATGCGCTGGATCGCATGACCGGCGGTGCGCGCCATCAGGGCGCGGTCGCACGCTACAACGCCCCACCGCCGCGCGGCGAATCCGATCTGGCTGCGCTGGTGGAAAATGCCGGCAGCCAGGCATTGTTTCTCGTGCTCGATGGTGTGACCGACCCGCACAATCTCGGTGCCTGCCTGCGTAGCGCCGAAGCCGCTGGCGTGACCGCCGTGATCGTGCCGAAGGACAAAGCCGTCGGTATTACCCCGACGGTGCGCACCGCCTCGGCCGGAGCCGCGGATCGCATCCCTTTCGTGGCCGTGACCAATCTCGCGCGCACGCTCAAGGCATTGAAAGACCAGGGCGTGTGGCTCGTAGGTCTGGCCGGCGACGCGGAGCAGGACTTCTACAGCGTCGATCTGACCGGCCCGATCGCGCTGGTTATCGGCAGCGAAGGCGAAGGCATGCGTCGCCTGACGCGCGAATCCTGCGATTATCTCGCCAAGATTCCCATGCGCGGCGATGTTGAAAGCCTCAATGTGTCCGTGGCCACCGGTGTTACATTGTTTGAAACTTTGCGCCAGCGTTCCGCCAGGAAGTAGGGCGAATGTCGGTGCGGGAGTAAACCCATGCATTGGTACGACTGGTTCGGATTGCTCGGTGTCGCCCTGATCCTGCTTGCCTATTTCCTGCTGCAGATCGGTCGCTTGCGTGGCGATGCCTTGATGCATCAATTGCTCAATGCCGCCGGCGCGTTGCTGCTGCTGATATCGCTGCTTTACGCCTTCAACCTTTCCGCGTTCCTCATGGAACTGGCCTGGTTTGCCGTGAGCATTTACGGCATCGCGCGTGGGCACAAGGCAAGGCGCAGCCGCAGGTTGGAGTGAGCCTGCGAACCCCAACATGCAACGATTGATGCGTACGCAGCCGTTGGGTATCGCTGCTCTCAGCCCAATCGACACGCTACCCGATCCACGTCGCTGGGCTTGCCAGCTCAACCTACGCCACAGGTCTATTGCTGGCGCGTTATTCCTCGTCGGTCCCTTCGTTGATACCCTCGAACAGAAACGTCGACAGGTAGCGCTCGCCGGTATCTGGCAGCATCGCGAGGATCACGTCGCCTGATTTCGATTGCTTGGCAACCTCCAGTGCTGCGGCGAACGTGCCGCCCGCGGAAATGCCGCAGAAGATGCCTTCATTTTGTGCAAGGGCGCGCGCTGTGTCGCGCGCTTGAACGTCGCCGACCGGGATAATCTGATCGGCGATTTTTTGGTTGAGTACGGCGGGGATCAAATCCGGTGTCCAGCCCTGGATTTTGTGCGACTGCCATTGCTTGCCTGAAAGCATGGCCGCGACTTCCGGTTCAGTGGCGACGATTTTTACTTCCGGTCGTGCGAGTTTGATCATCTCTCCTGCGCCGGTCAGGGTCCCGCCGGTACCCCATCCGGTGACAAACCAGTTCAGGCGTTTGCCGGCGAAATCCAGCAGAATCTCCGGTCCGGTCGTGCTGCGATGGTAAGCAGGATTGGCCTCGTTCTCGAACTGGCTGGCGAGAAACGCGCCGTGCTTCTTCGCGTATTCCCCGGCGCGTTTGATCATGCCGGTGCTGCGTTCTGCGGCTGGCGTCAGAATGACCTTGGCACCAAGGGCACGCATCAGCTTGCGTCGTTCCACGGAGAACGAATCGGCCATGAATGCGACAAACGGGTAGCCCTTGACCGCACATACCATCGCCAGGGCGATACCGGTGTTGCCGGATGTGGCCTCGACCACGGTTTGGCCGGGTTTAAGCGTGCCCCTGGCTTCGGCATCGGCAATGATGCCGATGGCGAGGCGATCCTTGACCGACGACATCGGGTTGAATGCTTCGATCTTGACGTACATGTCCACGCCCTTCGGCGCGAGCTTGTTGATACGCACGATCGGCGTGCGGCCGATGGTTTCGAGAATATTCTGATAGATCATGGCGTACCTCGATCGATTCGCTGGGAGTGAGGGGGAATGCGTGGCCGGCTCAAACCGGTGACTGACACAATGGCGGGGTTAGCTTAGCCGCACAGCGCCGCGCGGGAAAAGTAGACATCCATACATCCAAACGCAAATTTGTCAAAAGCGCGACTTTCCGGCGGTGGTGCGGTTTCAATCACCGCTGATGAATTGTGGCCCCTTGCCTGTGGTCTTTTCGTAAACACCCTTGCCGGCACGCCTATATTGCGTGAAGCCGTGTTTGGCGACGTGGCTTTCCTTGAGCAAATGAGATTGTCCGCTGGCCAAGGACGGTGCGGAGATGATGCGCACGACGGACGCACCGCATTGCGGGCATTGTGTCAGGGTTTCGTCGCGCAGCTTTTGCAGCACGTCGAAATGCGCTTCGCAGTGCGCACAACCGTTGCCTTCGGCAGCGTATTCGTAAATGGGCATGCCCGGATAGTGGGGGCGAGCGGTGGGTAATTGCAAGGAGCAGGGCAGGTAGCGCAAGTCTGTGGAAATCAGCAGACTGGATGCCACGATCAAGAGCGCCCCCTTCCGCCTTCGGCACCTTCCCCCGCCTTGCGGGGGAAGGGAAGTTGCGTAGGCGCCCTTTCGCAAAGTGCAAGGAAAGTTGAGTAGGCACCCTGCCGTAAGGGGCAAGGGAAGTGCCCTGCCGCAAGGGGCGAGGGAAGTTGAGTAGGCACCCTTTCGCAAGGAGCAAGGAAAGTTGAGGAGGCACCCTGTTGCAAGGGGAAAGGGGGCGCGAAATGCTGCACGGACTGAATCCCTTTTCCGCAGGCAGGGTGAACACCGGATTTTCCTTGCCCGTGTGGCGAGAGCAAACACCGAATTTCTCTTCCGCGAAAGATGGGGGCGAATACCGAATTTTCCTTTCACCGCAAGGCGGGGCAAACACGAGATTGCCCTTGCTCAGCAAGGCGGGGAGGCGTGCCTGATCTCCCTTCCCCCGTGCATCGGGGGAAGGGGCCGAAGGCGGAAGCTTTTGATTTTTGCGGGATTCGATGCGCTTGGAACGCTACTCGGCGTTGCAGTCAGGCCGAAACGCTAGCGAATCAGGCCCGCCGATCCGGATCGCGATCCTGCATCGTTTTCCAGCGGTTGACGATGTCGCAGAACAGCAGCGCGGTGCGCTGCGCGTCGTAGACGGCCGAGTGCGCCTCATTGGCGTTCCAGTCGAAACCGGCGGCCTGGACGGCGCGGCTGAGTACGGTCTGGCCGTAGGCGAGGCCGCCGAGTGTGGCGGTGTCGAAACAACTGAACAAATGAAACGGACTGCGCTTGTAGCCGGTGCGGCGGATGGCCGCGTTGACGAAGCCCAGGTCGAACGCCGCATTGTGTCCGACCAGGATTGCACGCTGGCAGCCGTATTCGCGCAAGGCATTGCGGATGGGTTTGAAAATCTTGTCGAGTGCCTCGCGTTCTTCCACAGCGCCGCGGAACGGGTGAGTCGGATCGATGCCAGTGATTTCCAGGGCGCGCGGGTCGATGTTGGCGCCCGGAAACGGCTCGACATGCGTGGAGACCGGTTCGTCCGGGTGCACGATGCCATGTTCGTCCATGCGCACGATGACGGCGGCAATTTCCAGCAGCGCATCGCGATCCGAGTCGAAACCGCCGGTTTCGACGTCGACCACTACGGGCAGGAATCCACGGAAGCGTTCGGCGTATTTCGGCGGCGTTTCAGACATGCACGCAGGATACGCGGCGGGCATGCAGATCACAACGCAAGAGCAACGCTTATGCTCGTGCGTAACGTCCAAACAGGAACAGCGCGAGCGCCGCGATCAGCAATGCGAGGCCGAACATCGGAAGCAGCATCGCGAACGGAATACCAAGTGCGAGACACGCCAGGCTCCACGCGTAGGCGTCTGCATGTGGCGCGGGCATCGCATCCGCCTTGAGTGCGCGACACAGCAGAAAATCGAGGCTGATCTTGCCGGGGCCCTGGAAGATGATCGGCAGCAACATGACGACGAACAGCAGCGGCAGCTTGAAGTTGCCATGGCCCATGTTGGTGATCGAGTAACCCTTGGCCAGGTCGCTCCACAGGGTGACCATGTCCGGCCAGTGCACGGCGGTGGTGGCGACGAAGGTCAGCACGAGCAGGCAATAGGCGGCGAAGCGGGTGAATAGTCCAAACACCAGCAGGATCGCGCCGCCCAGCTCGAAATACGTGGCCATGGCCCAACTGATCTCGGTGGGAATCGTGTTGAACGGAAACGGAAACC
>JBDTLA010000101.1:0-2256 GCA_039935035.1 Rudaea sp.
CACCGTTGGCGAACACGGGAATCGTCAAGGCTTGCTTGATCGCGGCGATGGTGTCGTATTCGGCCTCTCCGTTGTACAAGTCCGCCCGCGTACGGCCGTGCACTGCCAGCGCCGCGATACCGCTGTCTTGCGCGATGCGGGCAATGCGCAGACCGTTTTTGTTGTCGCGATTCCAGCCGGTGCGAATTTTCAACGTCACCGGAATATCCACCGCAGCGACCACCGCCGGCAGGATGCGCGCGACCAGCGCTTCGTCCTGCATCAGCGCGGAGCCGGAATACACGTTGCAGACTTTCTTGGCAGGGCAGCCCATGTTGATGTCGATGATCTGCGCGCCAAGGTCGGCGTTGTAGCGCGCGGCCTCAGCGAGCATGGCCGGATCGTAGCCGGCGATCTGCACGCTCACCGGGTCTGGCTCGCCGGCGTGGTCCATACGTTGCAAGGATTTGCGCGTGCCCCACAAGCGCGGATCCGATGAGGTCATTTCCGTCGTCGCCAAGCCAGCGCCCATGCGTTTGCACAATTGGCGAAACGGTTTGTCGGTGACGCCGGCCATCGGCGCGAGGCCGATGCATGGGTCAATGGCGTAGGGGCCGATTTGCATACGTAGGGGTCAGATGTTCTGTCGACGTGTCAGTACGAGTCAGGTGCCATCGCCGGCATGCAACGTCAATACCGCCTTGTCTGCAGCACTCATTGCGTTCCATTTCTTCAAATAGTCGAGCTTTTTTTCGCGAATCGCTGCCTTGTGTTCAAGGAACCATTGCCTGGCTTGAGGCTTTTCGCCAACCCATTGAGTTTTAGCCTGCCACTTCCCGAATTCCTGCGATTGGACGTTGTACTTGGCGGTCGCGTCGTTGTGGATGGGAAGCAGCGAGAATCGCGCTTTCCACCAGCCTGGCCTGGCACGCACATCGACGTAGTATGTTTTACCCGCATCCAGGTGCGCGATCATGAAGTCAGCGTTCTCGGCGATAACCATAAACAGGTGGTCGCCGGGTTCGGCCGCGTAAGCGAGCTTGGTCCCGGCTGACACGATACCCACAAATTTGTCTTCGGCCGGATTGGTGTCGTACACCGAAGCCTGAATGGCTCCGCCGAACGACGAAGGGCGCATGAACACGACCAATGCCTTGCCTGGCTGTTGTACGGGGGCAGCAGCCGGACTCCTCGTCATGTATTTGGACTGGGATTGGCAGCCGGCCAGCGCAAAAACGGCGATTGCGAGCACGCTGCGAAGCAATTGAGTGCGCATGGGTTAACTTCCTGAGTTGATGTGTTTTCAGCCGCGCGGAATTTTACCTTAGCCGCTGCCGAAGCGCTTGTGTACGGCCTCGAAGGTCGGCATTGCCGGCGCGGTGCCGACGATTTCAGTGGACATCGCGGCAACGCGGTTGGCGTGTTCCACACAACGTCGGAATGGTGCGCTGTGGAAAAGCACCATTGCCGCGACCAGGCCGCCGCTGAAGGCGTCGCCGGCACCGGTGGTGTCGATGGCGTTGACCTTCTCCGGAGCCAGCCGGTAGTACGCGTCGGAGTCGCCCCGCCGTTTGTCGCCGTGCGAGACGAAGCTACCTTGTGCGCCGAGGGTCATGACGACGCTGGCCACGCCGAGTTTTCGCGCCAGCCCATGCAGGTCGGCATCATCGCGCTGCGCCAGCGTCGCCGGATCGACGGATGTGGCGGCAAAGCGTTCGAGCAGCAGAGAAAATTCGGTTTCGTTTGGCGTGATGATATCGGCGCGCTGCAACAGATCGATGTCGAGACCCGCATGCACGGGCGCGGGATTGAAGACGCGAGTCAGGCCATGTTCGGCTGCGGCATCCAAGGCGGCTGCAATCGCGTCGAGGTTGTTTTCCATCTGCACCAGCAGCGTGCTGGCGTGTGCGAACAGATTGCCTTGGGCACGCACGAACGCGGGGTCCAGATGCTCGTTGGCGCCAAAGGTCATCACGATCTGGTTTTGCCCGCGGGCATCGACGGTGATGCTCGACGTTGCGGTCGGCTGATCATCGCGAATCTGCCAGTGACACGGCATCCTTTCGGCGTGCGCAAAATCCTGCGCGAACTGCGCGAACGTGTCGCGGCCGATCGCACCGATGAACGCTGTGGCTACGCCTTGGCGTGCACTGGCGACGGCCTGATTGAAACCCTTGCCGCCGGGACCGGTGTTGTAGCGGTGCGCGCGCAGGGTTTCGCCAGGCCGCGGAAAGCGCTCGACGAACCACGCCTGATCCTGCACGTAGCTGCCGACGA
>JBDTLA010000102.1:0-5122 GCA_039935035.1 Rudaea sp.
CATCCATGTGCAGACTGTCCTTGCGCATCAATGCGATCACGTCGAATGTGAACGCGACCCCGAGTTTGCCCAGAATTTCCCCGATCTGCGGCGCACCGATCTGGTACGTGGATTTGTCGTCAAAGTAGATCTTGTCGATCGTGCCGCCCGTGGCGACGATGGTCAGATGCTGGAGCATGGTCAGGGTCCGCGAGGCAGGCTTGGAGTGTAGCAAAGAGCCGGGATTCGGGATTTGTAGAGCCAGGCGTCGGGACGCGGAGCTCGAAAAGTCAAAGGCTCGTCATTCCCGCCTACGCGGCAATGACCGACCCTATATTCGTTTTCTGGGCACTGACTACCGAGTCCAAAATCCAAAATCTCAATCCCGGCACGTCAAAAACTATCGCTTGCCAGCATCTGCGAATCGCCGAGGCCATTGCCTTTCAGGTGCAGCAAGCCATGTTCGGCGAAACGCCGCGCGGCTGCTGCCGGGCGTGGATCGTTTTCGGCGCGCAATGCCCATTCGGCGTGGCGCGCGAGCAGACTCAGTGCCAACGTGCGCGCCAGGCTGATCGCCACTTCGCGCGCACCGGCTTCGATGCGTTTGCGGTCACCAGCCGAGGCTTGTTGCAGCCACTCGGTAATCCGCGTTGCGGCGGCGCGGGCCAGCCGCGCGCACGATTCGAGCTGCTTGTCTTGAACCTGCGAGAGAATCGCGCGCTGCGCACTGAGTAGTGGTTGCAAGCCGCCGACGCCGCGGAATGCACGCAGGAAATCCAGCGCCTGAACGTTGCTGGCACCTTCCCAGATCGGCCAGATCTGGGCATCGCGCAACAGTTGCGGTATGCCGCTGTCTTCCAGATAACCCATACCACCGAAGCATTCGCAGGTTTCCGATGCGATTGTGACCGCGAGTTTGCCGGTCCACAGCTTCACCAGCGGCGTGAGCAGGCGCAACAGATTTTTTTGGCTTTCATCGGCATGCCCACTTTGCACTCGCCCGAGCAATTCGGTCGTGTAAAACGTCAGGTGAAACGTTGCCTCGAACTCGGCCTGCATGCCCGCGAGGGTGTCCTGAAACAACGAGTGTTCGGCCAATGGACGCCCAAATACGATGCGCCGGTTGGAATAGTCGCGAGCCAGCGCAATGCAGCGGCGCATCGTCGCCAGCGCGCCGATCGCGTTCCAGGTGCGCGTGATGCTGAGCATGGGCGCGATCTGGCGCACGCCGTACTTCGCCTCGCCGACGAGTTCCGCCGGCACGCCATCCAGATGAATTTCAGCCGTCGGCAACTCGCGCGTACCGAGCTTGTCCTTGAGTCGATCCAGGGTAATTCCTCGCCATCGGCCATCGGGCTTGCGCGGCTCAAGATAAAACAGCGCGAGGCTGTCCGAGCCGGGCGCCGAGCCAGCCGGTCGCGCCAGCACGAGCGCGGTGTTGGCGTTGATTGCCGAGGTGAACCATTTGCGACCGTACAAATGCCAACGACCATCTTTCTCGCGCGCGACGGTCTCGCTACCGGCCACATCGGAACCGCCGATGTTCTCGGTCATCCATTGGCCAGATATCCAGAACTGGTCCGGTTCGCGGCTCAGATAATGCGGTAGCGCATGCTCGATCAGCCGACTATTTCCCGAGACCTTGAGCGCCGTGACAGCACCGTCGGTCATCGCCAGCGGGCAGGTATAAAACTCGCTGCCGCAATGAAACAGATAGGCCATGGCGAACTGGTGCACGCGCGCTGAAGTACCGTGTTTTGTTTCGTGACCGGCAGCGACCAGGCCGTAGCGCGCGGCCAGCGGCTGCGCGACTTGCCAGGCTGGCGTCAATTCGAGGCGATCAATGCGCTCACCCCAGGAACTCCAACGCGTAAGCTGGGGTTCGCAACTTTTCCGTGCGCGCGCGGCAGCCCATGCACTGGCGGCAAATTCCCCCAAATCCATGAGGTCGCCTTCAATCGCCGTTACCATCGCAGGTGGCAGCACTCGGCGCAAATACGAGCGCAGTACCCGATCATCGAGGTACTGATTATTCAGTACCGGAGCGGCTTGCAGGAAGGACATGGACTCAATTCCGACGGCGATCCACGAAAGTTACACGGATGGGAAAAATTGGACAAGGAGTTTGGGGGATAGCCGGAATTTTGGATTTGGAATTGGGGATTCGGGAGGGGGGATTGCTCAGTCCTCAACCCCTTTTGGTTTGCGCTTGTAATGCCGCGCATCCCATCCCAGGGCGGCGATCACGATCAGGCTCAGCGCCGTCTCGATCAGTGCAGGCCAACGCGCCTGTGCATCGGCGTACGCGGTGCTGACGCCGTGGCAGAAATAGAACAGGCACACGATGCCACCCATCAGCACGCCGCGGCGCAGGTTGTGTCGCGATGTCCATAGCCCCGGAATCAGTGGAACGATGGCGACCAGCAGAGTCAGATTGAACTGTGCCTGCGTCGGTGCTGGAAGCAGCCAGGCATGCCAGGCGACTTGCAGCACGACCAGCCCGATCATTCCGGCAAGGCCGGCGTGCAATGCATTGAGCTTGATTCCTGTCATTGCGCCAATTTCGCGGTGATGGTGGCAACGCGTCGGCCGAGCGCGCGCGCCAACATACGTTCGTCGTCGCTGATGGTGCGCGTGCCGTCGGTACCCGAAACATGGCTGGCGCCATACGGCGTTCCGCCGCTCGTGGTGTTGTTGAGCGCAGGCTCGGTGTACGGAATGCCCACAATCAATGCGCCATGGTGCAGCAGCGGCAACATCATCGATGTCAGAGTGGTTTCCTGACCACCGTGCATGGTCGCGGTCGATGTGAATACGGCAGCAGGTTTGCCGACCAGGGTGCCCGAGGCCCATTCGGCGATAGTCGAATCGAAGAAGTGTTTCAGTGGTGCGGCCATGTTGCCGAAACGGGTTGGGCTGCCAAAGATCAGCCCGGCGCATTCGCGCAGATCGTCCAATGTGGCGTAGGGTGCGCCATCTTCAGGAACCGGCGCTTGCGCCCTCGCCGTCGCGGTGGCAACGGGTGGAACGCTGCGCAGGCGCGCCTGCATTCCGGGCACTTCTTCCACGCCCCGTGCAATCAAACGCGCCAATTGCGCCACGCTGCCGTTGCGGCTGTAGTAGACGATCAGGATTTCGCTCATGCTCGTACCCAATGGATTCGGTCGCGATCGGCGACCAGCGCATCGCGGCGACGATGTTAACCGCAACCGGCAATACACAACCACCTACAGTTATCATGGGGGCATGCTGAAGTTGGATCGCCCCCGTATATTCGCATTCTTGAAATTCACGGCACGCCGCTTCGTTGACGAACGCTGCCTGCAATCCGCCGGCGCATTGGCCTATACCAGCCTGTTCGCCGTGGTGCCATTGACGGCGGTGACGTTCGCAATGCTCAGCCGCTTCCCGGCATTCGCGCGCTGGCAGGATCGCATCAGCCATTTCGTGTTCACCAACTTCGTGCCGGCGACTGGCGACGTGGTGCAGCAATATCTGACTGAATTCGCCGACAACGCGAGCAAGGCCACGGCTATCGGTATTGCGGTATTGGTCCTGAGTGCCGTAATGCTCATGCTGAGCGTCGAGGATGCGTTCAATCGAATCTGGCGCGTGCACGACCGACGCCCCGCGCGCACTCGCTTCATCGTGTACTGGGCTATCCTGACTTTGGTCCCGCTATTACTGGGCGTGGCATTGGCCCTGAGTTCCTACCTGATCGCGTTGCCAATGCTGCATGCAGCGGACCTGGAGTTTACATTCAAGACGTATGTGCTCGGCGCATTGCCGTTTGTGCTGGAGTGGACGGTGTTGTGCGCGGCATACGTGTGGATTCCCAATCGCAGCGTGCGCCTTCGCGACGCGGCGATCGGCGCGTTGATTGCGGCGGTCCTTTTTGAATTGACAAAGCTCGGGTTCGCGGCCTACGTGACAACAGGTGCCAACTACGAGCAAGTCTACGGCGCGCTGGCAATCATTCCAGTCTTCATTCTGTGGATCTATCTGTGCTGGATTCTTGTGCTGCTGGGCGCATCGCTCACGGCCAGCTTTGCCGCATTCGATTACCGGCCTTCGGCAGTTCGCATCGAACCGGGCGAAGAATTTTTCGGTCTGGTTCGGGTGCTTGCACATTTTGCCGCCGCACAGCGCGAGGGGCGCGGTTTGCATAGCGCCCAACTGTGCGAAAGCGAAGAGTTCCTCACCGATGATTTGGTGCAAAAGTACTTATACGATCTCGAATGCGCAGGCATGATCCAGCGTAATGATGAGGGCGAATGGTTGCTGGTGCGTAATCTTTCTGCGGTCGACCTTTACACAATATATGCGTCCAGTGGCTACCGTTTACCGTTGGCCAAGCCCTTGCCGGGCGCGTCGCGCGATACACCGGATGCGCCGGCTGTTGCACTGGTCGAACACTGCGCCGAGGCGTTGCGCAATCAATTGAGCGTTGCATTGTCCGAAATTTTCCCGCCGCCGATCCGGTCTGACGGGAATAATCCAATCCAGGAGAAGGTCAAATGAAATCGTTGTCCCTGATCGCATTCGCATTACTGTTTTCCAGCACAGTATTCGCTGCTACGGCGCAAAAGCCAAAACTCGTCATAACCACGATCGATGGCCAGCAATTCGATCTCTCAAAACAAAGTGGAAAATGGGTCATTGTCAACTACTGGGCAACGTGGTGTTCGCCGTGCCTGAAGGAATTGCCCGACATCTCGGCATTTGTCGCTGCGAACAAATCCACGGTTACAGCAATCGGCCTGGACTACGAGGACAGTGACAAGGCGGATGTTGTGAAATTCCTGAGCAAGCACCCGTTGAGCTATGCGGTTGCGCAAGTTGACACCGAGAATCCGCCGAAAGACTTCGATACGCCAAAAGGCCTGCCGAACACCTACGTGATCGCACCGGACGGGCACGTTGCCAAGGCGTTCCTCGGCCCGGTGACCGCCAAGGATCTGGCCGCCGTCATCGCCGGCGATTAAGTCGCCGCATATGTCGTGCGCGCGTTTCATCATCAGCGGCCGTGTGCAGGGCGTGTTCTTCCGCGCGTCCACGCGTGAACAGGCGCAGCGCTTGAAACTCGGTGGCTACGCGAAGAATTCGCCCGACGGCACGGTCGAGGTGTTGGCGTGCGGCGAAG
>JBDTLA010000103.1:0-27346 GCA_039935035.1 Rudaea sp.
AGGCGCCGAGGTTTCCCGCACGTTTGCGCCAGAAGGCGCCGCAGAACCAACTCGAGCCGACTCGGCTGTCTGGGTTTGCTCGTGTTTTGCCCTGGCACCACCGCTATCTTCATTGTCGAAATCAAAGACGATGGGGGTGGCGGAAGACGTCGTCGTCTCAGCCGTCGAATCTTCTTCGTTGCGATGACGCCGACGACCGCCTCTGCGGCCCCGTCGACGCGAGCGCGTCGCGGACTGATCGGCTTCATCGGTGCTGGGGTTGGTTGGTACGCTCGCAATTTTCGTTGCATTATCGTCCGCGCCACTTGGCGGCATGGCTGCGACGCGTGCTTGCGGGGACGTTGCACGTTGCTGCGTTTCGGTCGCTGAAACATCGGCAGCCGGTTTGGGCGGCGCGGATGCTGGTTTGCGCTGACCGTTAGCTTGTTTGCGTTGATCGTCGCCGGCGGTTGCTTCTTTGGTCGCTCGCGGCTTGGGCGAACGTGCATCGCTACGCGTCCGATTGCGTGGGTTGCCACCTGAACGCTTTTCACCACCGCGACCGGAACTGCCCGAGGGGCGCTCATTCTTGCGCGCTCGTGACGGTTGTGGGCGTCGCGCCGGTTCAACGGGCTCGGGTGCGGGCGCTGGCTTGAACCAGCCGAACAAGCGGCTGAGCAATCCGGGTTTTGGCGCTGCCGTTTCATCCGGTTCCGCAACTTCACGCATCGGCGCCGGACTGGCTGGAACAACGCGGCTGACGGCCGGCTGTTCCGGTTCGCTGCCAGGCTTTGCAACTTGCGGTGGCGGCACTGCCACGACGGGCGTTATGCGCTCGTAGCTGGGCTTGAAGTCGTGGCCGGCATCGGCCGAGCGAATGCGCTCGATCGCGAAATGCGGTGTGTCTAATTTGAAGTCCGCAACAATGATGATCGGCACTTTGTGGCGGAGCTCGATTTCGTTAACGCTGCTGCGCTTTTCGTTGAGCAGGAAGTTGGCGACAGTGGCCGGTACCTGCACCAGTACCTGACCGGTGTTTTCCTTCATCACCTGTTCTTCAACCAGGCGCAATACCGACAGCGACAGCGATTCAATACCACGCACGCGACCATGTCCCTCGCAACGCGGGCACACGGTCTGGATCGATTCGTCCAGACTCGGGCGCAAGCGTTGGCGCGACATCTCGAGCAAGCCGAAACGCGAAATGCGGCCGATCTGCACGCGTGCACGATCCTGTTGTAGTGCGTCTTTGAGCTTTTCCTCGACATCACGCTGGTGGCGCGTGTTTTCCATGTCGATGAAGTCGATGACGATCAATCCGCCGGCATCTCGCAAGCGCAACTGACGCGCAACTTCTACCGCGGCCTCCATATTGGTATTGAACGCCGTATCTTCGATATCCGAGCCTTTTGTCGCTTTGGACGAGTTGATGTCGACAGCGGTCAATGCTTCGGTCTGATCGATTACGAGGGAGCCGCCCGAGGGCAGGCGCACACTGCGTTCGTAGGCGTTTTCGATTTGGGTTTCGATCTGGTAACGCGAGAACAGCGGAACGTTGTCGTTGTAGAACTTCAGCTTGCGCAGATTCTGCGGCATGACCTGTTGCACGAATTCGCGTGCATCGTTGTAAAGCTCCTCGCTGTCGATGAGGATCTCGCCGATGTCATTGCGCAGGTAGTCGCGCAATGCGCGAATGATGAGGCGCGATTCCTGATAGATGAGAAACGGTCCGGAACGCGTGGTGGAGGCGTCAGAAATTGCTTTCCACAACTGCAGCAGGTAATCCAGATCCCATTGCAGTTCTTCCGCGCCGCGGCCCATGCCGGCGGTACGGATGATCACGCCCATTTCTTCGGGCAGATCGAGGTGATCCAGCACTTCCTTGAGTGTCGCGCGATCATCGCCTTCAATGCGTCGGGAGACACCACCGGCACGTGGGTTGTTTGGCATCAAAACCAGATAGCGGCCGGCCAGCGAAATGAACGTGGTCAGGGCCGCGCCCTTGTTGCCACGCTCTTCTTTCTCGACCTGGACCAGCAATTCCTGGCCTTCCTTGAGCAGGTCGCGGATACCGGCCTTGTTGTGATCAACCCCCTCGACAAAATAGTCGCGGGAAATCTCCTTCATCGGCAGGAAGCCGTGACGGTCGGCACCATAGTCGATGAAACAGGCTTCCAGCGAAGCCTCGACACGGGTGATGCGGCCTTTGTAGATATTGGCCTTTTTTTGTTCTCTGGAGGGAATCTCGAGATCGAGATCATAGAGGGTTTGGCCATCGACAATGGCCACGCGCAACTCTTCACGCTGAGTTGCGTTGATCAGCATACGCTTCATTTTTACTATCCTCGTGCGCCCCACCGCGAGTCGCGCCGCAATCTGCGCCTGCGGGTGCGGCGCGGATTACGACAACCGTGGGCGCAGTGCGCGGCCGCGGGAACGCTTGTTTGCTGCCGGCGCGACCATTCGCGCCTGGCTTGATACGGTGCCCTGTGCACAACCGAAATTCCAACCGCCCTGACGGCGATGGGTAATCCTCGACTCGAACCGTTACGATAGCCGCATTCGATCTGATTGGTTCCTCCCGGAATGGCAACCAAATGATGCGGGCGTAAGATCAAGTGCGCTGTAACCCGACAATCGGTCGGTTCAAGGCGCATTGTGCGCCGCGAGTCTAGCAATTTAATGTGAATTTTTCCAATAGCGACGCGAACTTCGATGAATCTTGAAAAACCCGAATCAGGTACGGGCGTGCGCCTCGTTCAGGTAACCGAGGAGCGCGATGGACAGCGCATCGACAATTTCCTGAGCGGCCAGCTCAAAGGTGTGCCAAAAAGCCTGATTTACCGCTTGTTGCGCACCGGTCAGGTGCGCATCAACGGCAAGCGCGCCAAGGCCGATGCACGTATCAACGATGGCGATACGATCCGGATTCCGCCGGTTCGCACCGCGCCGCCCGCAGCCAACGGCGAACCGCCAAAAGCGCAATTGCGCAGTATTGAGCAGGCCATCATCCACGAAGACCGCGATTTCCTGGTGCTGGACAAGCCATCCGGAATTGCCAGTCACGGCGGCAGCGGCATCAGTTTCGGCGCCATTGAACTATTGCGAGCCGCACGCCCCGGTGACACCCTGGAACTTGCCCATCGACTCGACCGCGATACGTCCGGCGTGCTGGTTCTGTCGCGTCGGCGCCCCGCATTGCTCGCATTGCAGGAACTGATCCGGGATGGCCAAATCACCAAGCAATACCTGGCGTTGCTCAGTGGCATTCCGAAACGCGCAAAGTTCGACGTCAACGTGCCACTGCGCAAATCATCATTGCAGGGCGGCGAGCGCATGGTACGCGTGGACGAACGCGGCAAGCCGGCGCTGACGGCGTTTCGGGTGATCGATACGTTTGCGTCGGCAAGCTTGGCCGAAGTGACGTTATACACCGGGCGCACGCATCAGATCCGCGTGCATGCGCAACATTCCGGGCACGCACTGGCGGGCGACGAAAAATACGGCGAGCGCGAGGTCAATCGCGATATGCGCGAGTTCGGCTTGAAACGATTGTTCCTGCATGCAGCGCGTTTCGAGTTCACCTTGGGCAACATCACGCACAGCTTTTCCGCGCCGCTATCCACCGAACTTGTCGGTGTCCTCAACGCGATGCCGCGGCAACGCGTCAAGAAAAAAAGCGCGCGCTGACTTCTGCCGAGCGCAGGATATCAGGCGGCAGCAACGTGATCAGCAAAAGCGCGCTGGCAGCGTGCGATGCTGCCAGCGGCAGCAAAGCGCGTTCACGCAAATACAAAGCGCACCAGCAAAGACCACCGCAGAACGTCGCCAACATGAGGGTTGCGTTTGGCGTGTGCAACAAGGCAAATCCCAACGCGCCAAGGTATACGGCGACACCTGCATTTCCGCTTGCGATTCGCCAACGCTCGGTGCAGATCGCACAGATCAAATATTGTTGTATTACCGCCCACGCCAGATAGCGAACGACGTGGCCAGCATCGATGGCGCGCAATCCGTCACCGGAATGATGCATCGCCATAGCCATGCAAGCGGCAGCAACCACGACGGCAGCAGCCAGAAGCCACGCTTTTACACTGCCGTTCCAGCGCCACGTGCGCGGCCGGTACAAACTGATTGCGTAAACAATACTGACGCCAATCAGCAGGTGTTGCCAGATATCGCCCGATCCAGTGAAATTATCGCCAGCGATCAGCCATAGTGGTCCGATCAGGGCAAGGGCTACTTCAAGAAATGCGCGCGCTCGTAGCTGAGAAGGCGGCCGCAGTCGTGTAGCAATGAGCAACAACACATACAGGCCAAGAGCGATCCATCTCAACGGCCATACAGAAAGCAGGGAATGCTCCGTCTGGTTTTGTGCGCGAGCCAGCGTAAATGTCGCGGAAAACGCACCCTGTGGAATCGGTATGGCAGCCGGCACTGCATCGAGAATGTAGTCGCGCAGCTGCAATTGCTGCTCGACGCGCCCGGATTGGGGAAGCAGCAGCAATATTGCGGCATGCACGTCGCTGCGATTACCCATTGCCCGTAAGGCAGGTGCGCCAGGATCTTCCGGGACCCGATACACCGCAATGGAATCGGCATTGGCCTGCAATTCGGAATCGACGATGTGCGGTACGTCCGCAAGGGCCAATCGCTGGAACCCAGCAATTCGTTCCAACGCTACCATGTGCAGGTGCAACCAATGCCCGCGCGGCAATTCCACGCGCAAACGCAACATGGCGGCTCGCTGTGGTGCTGCACCGGGCGTGAGATTTCCTGTCCAGCGCAAATCAGACAAATCGATTGCGCTCGTGTGCCGCCCCGGCATGACCAGCGTCATCGCGCTATCGGATTGCGGCGAGTCCAGTCGCTGTCGTACTACAACACCCACGCTGATCGGCACATCGCATTCGGCGTCTATCCGCAGACGTGGGAAGCGTTGCAAATCGACTGCCTGCAACAAAGGCATGCCGACTTCGAACGGCTCGCCGTTGGAACGAATGTTGAGGGTATCGTCAGAAAACGAAAAGTCTTTGGCACCAAACACACGGCCGGCAACGATGTCTGCCGGACGTCGAAGGTTCCAGCGATAAGGCGTATCGCCCGTCGCAGCCATGACCAAGGCGTGGCCCGAATGTTCGCTCAACCAGTGGGTGACCTGATATTGCGCAAACCTGTTGAGCAGCCATGCCGATGCCACGATCAGGACGGCACCGGCGACTGCCTTCAGCGCCATTGTTGTCAGCCGCATCAGCGTAATGGGTCAGTCGTTGAACAACGTCTGTACCTTGGCCGCGCAGATAAAATCGTTCATCGACAATCCACCGACATCGTGGGTCGAAAAGCACACCAGGCAGCGGCCCCAGCCCAGTTCCAGATCCGGGTGATGATTCTCGCGTTCCGCAATCCAGCCCAGTGCATTGACGAAGGCGAGCGCCTGCATGAAATTGTCGAAGGTGAATTTTTTGCGAATGTCCTTGTGATCCGGGCCGGGTTCCCAGCCGGGAAGTAGATCGAGCAACTTTCCCGCCTGCGTTGCTTCAAGCAGATGTTGGTCGCCTTTCAATGGCCGGCAATGCTGTGTGCGCAATTCGTTGATCGTCATTTGCCTGGTTCCTCAGTTTGCCGCCAAGTATAGCGATCGAGCATGCAAGGTGACGCACAAGTCATTTCGGACTAAAATGGTCCTGTTTTGGAGAACAACTCATGCTCAACCTTTCCGAGAACGCGCAAAACCATTTCGCCCGTTTGATCAAACAGCAGGAAATCGATGGCTTGGGCGTGCGCGTCACGGCGATTTCGCCGGGTACGTCGAAAGCCGATTGCCGTCTGGAATTTTGCGAGATCAGCGATTTGTCCGGCGATGAATGGGCGTTGCAATGCGATGGCTTCATGCTTTACGTCGATGCCGCCAGCATGGCGTATCTGGAAGGGGCTGAAGTCGATTTCCAGGTGGATGCGACGGGTGGTCAGCTCACCGTGCGCGCGCCGAAACTCAAGGGAACCCCTCCGCCTGCCGGCGCTGACCTGGCTGAGAAAGTGCGCTTTCTGATCGATAGCGAAATCAACCCGCAAATCGCCTCGCATGGCGGACGAGTCAGCCTGGTGCAGATCGAACCGGGCAATGTCGTCGTGCTCAAGTTCGGCGGCGGCTGCCATGGTTGCGGCATGGCCGACGTGACCTTGAAACAGGGGATCGAACGCACCTTGCGCACGCAACTTCCGGAAATCACGCAAGTCCGTGATGCAACCGATCACGGCACCGGCGAGAATCCGTATTTCAAGGACAAGACGGGCGCAAGCGCTGTCGGCTAACCGCGACGAGAGTGATAATTTCTGCTGGATCAATAGGTAACAGGCGATTTACCACGAAGGACACAAAGTACGCAAAGGAAAGAGTTTCAATGGCTTTGCCTTCGAGTACTTTGTGTCCTTCGCGGTGAAAGCTGCTCTGCGAAGCGAATCGAAACCAAACGGCCAGCAGTGCGCGCCGACCGACTAGTTGCCTCAATCGCCCTGTTCGTCGTGCGACAGATCGTGCAGTTTGCTAGGCATCGCCGCGAAATAACGCGAGAGCGCATCGATTTCGGCATCGCTCAAGGGCTTTGCAAAGCCACCCATGATGGGGTTTTGCCGGTCGCCGGACCGGTATTCACGCAAAGCCTGCGCCAGGTAATCATGATACTGACCGGCCAGTCGCGGATACTGATCGGCGATAGCATTTCCATCCTTGCCGTGACACGCCTCACAAGGTACGGCGAGAACCTTGATATCAATGGGTTTGTTTGAAGCATCGGTAGCCGATGCAGCGAATGCGTTTGCAGCGAATGTGCAAGCGAGTAGGGCGATGAGGTGGACCGATTTCATGGGAACGCGTCCTTACTTGCGCAGGCTGGAAAGATAAGCGGCGATGTCGTGGATTTCCTGGATGGAAAGACTGCGACCCTGCGCGCGCATGGTGGGGTGGGAACGTTCGCCTTTCTTGTACTCGGTCAATGCATCGACAATATATTGGTAGTTCTGCCCGCCAATGCGCGGCACGTGGTAGTTCGGATACGCATTGTAATAGCCGGTTACGCCATGGCATCCGCCGCAGGTATATACGAGGCTGCGACCGGCTTGTGGGTCGCCCTTGGATTGGTCCGCGGCGAACGCAGAAGCACAACCAAGCCACATGGCGCACAGCATTGCGCCGGCGAAAACAATACGTCGATAGGTCACGATTCGTGGCATGAGTAATTATCCGGCTACAAAAGTCAGGGACGACAACTACTCAATTATAGCGTGCAGTTTGCGTTCGTCGCCACACCACCTGTGCCGAACCAGTTGAAAGCGCGAACAGGTTGCAGGCTGACGCGCGGAACTGCTTTTGTCGGCTTGCAACCATTCAGTACGTTTCGTCATCCAATCGTGATTACGCGTTTCCCTTCAATATGGGTTGCGCCAACGTGACTAGTGGCGCTGGCGCGCGTTGGGTTGTTTCCGCAAAACTGGCGCCCGCGAGCAACTACTGCTTGAGTAGGATGGTGATATAGTCTAGTATCACACCATGTTTATACCCTTCAGCTCGCCTTCACCTTGACTTGATGAAACCTATGAAATTCTCCAACTATCTGTTTTGTGTTACGTTTCTCGTGTCTTGCGCAGGTTTGTCCGGGTGTAACCACGATGGCTCTGCGGCACAGATGAAGGCGTCCGCCGTTGAAGCTGTACCGGTTGAAGTGGCATTGGCTCAGCGCAACCCGATTGCCGCCACCTATAACGGCACCGCTGCACTGGTTGCCGATCACGATGCGCAAGTCGTCGCGCAAACCGGCGGGGTGCTCAAGAAGCTGTACGTTGAAGAAGGCATGCACGTAAAGGCCGGACAACTGCTGGCCGAACTGGATGATGCCGACACGCGCGCCAAGGCACTCCAGGCCGAAGCACAGATGCACAAGGCCGAAGCCACGTTTGCGCACGCCAAAGCAGCGATTCCCAAACACCTGATTGCGCAATTCGAATACGAACAGGACCAATACGACCTGGCTGCCCAACGTGCCGCCTACGAGGGTGCCAAATTGCAATTGTCGTACACACGTATCGTTGCGCCGGTCGGTGGCGTCATATCGCAACGCTCGGTCAAGATCGGCAACATGATCCAGAACAATCAGGCCATGTTCACCATTGTCGGAATGGACCCGCTGCAAGCGGTCTTGAACGTACCCGAACACCAACTCGGCATCCTCAAGGCCGGTCAGCCCGTTCAACTGAGTGTGGATGCATTACCCGGCAAGAAATTCGCCGGCAATATCCTGCGCATTGCTCCAGTAGTGGATGCCGCCAGCGGCACGTTTCGCGTCACCTGCCAATTCCTGAACAAGGACGACGCATTACGTCCTGGGATGTTCGCACGCATCGATATCACCTATGACCAGCGCTCGGATGCCCTGACGATTCCGCGTTCGGCACTGATCGAAGAAGATGGCGAGACGGCCGTATTCGTGGTGGAGAAAGCACCGCCCGCCGAAACCCCGGCTACGACCGGCAACAAAACTGGCGCCAGCGCACAAACCAAACCGGTTCCTGCCACAAAGACGAACGGCTTGATCGCCCATCACACGCCGATCAAGATCGGCTATAGCGACGGCAACAAGGTTGAGGTGCTGTCGGGTATCAATGCCGGCACGCGCGTCATTACCGTGGGGCGCAACGCGGTGCGCGACGGTACCGCAATCTTGGTGCTGGACCCTAAAGCATGAGCATCGTTGAGCTTGCTACTCGCCGACGCGTAACCGTCGGCATGGTGACGTTGACCCTGGTTTTGTTCGGATTGATTGCCTTGTCCGATCTCAAGGTCAATCTGTTGCCCAGTTTGAGCTATCCGACACTGACCGTGCGCACCACGTATGAGGGTGCCGCACCGCGCGAAATCGAGACGTTGATTTCGCAGCCGGTCGAAGAAGGGTTGGGCGTGGTGAAGAACGTGCGCAAGATTCATTCGGTTTCGCAAACCGGCCAATCCGACGTGATTCTGGAGTTCGCCTGGGGCACGAACATGGATCAGGCCAGCCTCGACGTGCGCGACAAACTCGATCTTCTGCAATTGCCGTTGCAGGCCGACAAGCCCGTCCTGTTGCGTTTCGATCCAGCCACCGATCCGATCATGCGCCTGGCACTGAGCAGTAGCGCCGCACAAGGTTCCAGCCAGGCAGAACTGAAGCAATTGCGTCGTTTCGCCGACAACGAACTGAAGAAGCGCCTCGAACCCACGAGCGGTGTTGCTGCCGTCAAGGTGGGTGGCGGCCTGGAAGACCAGATCGACGTCGACATCGATCAACAGCATCTGCAACAGCTCAATCTCAGCATTGCCGATGTAATCAAGCGCCTCGGCGACGAAAACGTCAATGTGTCTGGCGGTCGCGTCGACGATGGCTCACAACGCTATCTGGTACGCACGATCAACCAGTTCACCAGCGTTGAACAGATGAGCGACCTGCTCATCAAGGTCGACAAGGGTATACCGATCCGTCTGAAAGACGTGGCCCATGTGCATCAGGGCTTCAAGGATCGCGAAGGCATCGTGCGCGTAGACGGGCGCGAAGCGATCGAACTGGCGGTTTACAAGGAAGGCGATGCCAATACTGTAAATGTTGCCACCGCCGTGAAGAAGCAACTCGAAACCTTCAAGAGCCTGCTCCCGTCCGGCGCGAAGTTGACGACGATCGATGATCAGTCCATTTTTATACAAAGCTCACTAAATGATGTGCGCGACGACGCCATCATCGGCGGCGTGCTGGCGATTCTGATCATCTTTTTCTTTCTCGCCGATTCATGGAGCACGTTCATCATCTCGCTGTCGCTGCCGGTGTCGCTGATCACGACGTTCTTCTTCATGGGCCAGGCGGGCCTGAGTCTGAACGTAATGTCGCTCGGCGGCCTGGCACTGGCCACCGGCATGGTGGTAGACGATTCGATCGTGGTACTGGAAAACATTGCGCGCTTGCGCGAGCGTGGCGCAACCATACTGCAAGCATCGATACAGGGCGCGCGCGAAGTGTCGATGGCAGTGACTGCCTCGACGCTGACAACAGTCGCGGTATTTTTCCCATTGGTGTTCGTGCAAGGTATCGCCGGACAATTGTTCCGCGATCAGGCGTTGACGATCACCTTCGCAATGCTGATTTCGCTGATCGTGGCAATGACGTTGATCCCCATGCTGGCGTCGTTGAAGGGCAGGGCGCCGCTCGCATTTGCCGATGAGCCAAAGCCGGAGAAATATGCACCGCGCACGCGTTTCGGTCGATTCATTCGTCGCACCACAGCACCGACGGGACGCTGGATTTCGTGGTTGCCACGCATGCTGCTTTGGGGCGTGTTTTCCATCGCGCGGGTTATCGGCAGCACCATTGGCAGGATTCTGCGCGTAGTCGGACACGGCGTACTGGGTCCCTACAACCGCGCCGCCAAGGCCTATCACGGCTTCCTGCCCAAGGCATTGGCGCATCCGTGGCGGGTTCTCGGTTTTGCCGGCGCAGCATTCGTTGCCAGCGTACTTTTAATTCCAACCCTGGGCATGGATTTGATCCCGCAACTTGCCCAGGGTCGTTTCGACATGACAGTGAAACTCGCACCCGGCACAGCGCTGGCCGATACCGATGCGCTGGTGCGTGAACTGCAGAAGAACAACGCCAAGGACCCGGATATCGCGATGATCTATGGAGTCAGCGGGACGGGTACGCGCCTTGATGCCAACCCGACCGATTCCGGCGAAAACATTGCACGCCTGTCGATCGTGCTCAAACCCGGATCGGGCGACAAGGGGGAGCAGCGTGCCATGAACGTCTTGCGAGCCAGCATGCTCGCGCATCCGGGCAACGAGGTGAAATTTTCGCGCCCGAAGCTTTTCAGTTTCGATTCGCCGCTGGAAATCGAACTGCGCGGATACGACCTTGATGGGCTGGGCAAAGCCGGCACGAAACTCGCTGAGTTGATGCGCGAATCGCCACGCTTCGCCGACGTGAAGTCCACAGCGCAAGGCGGCTCTCCGGAAATCCAGATTCATTTCGATCAAGACCGCGCCGCTGCGTTGGGTCTCACGACCAAGCAAATCTCGGATCAGATCGTCAACAAAGTGCGTGGCGCGGTCGCCACTCAATACAATTTTCAGGATCGCAAAATCGACGTGCTGGTGCGCGCACGACCAAACGAACGTGCCTCGGTCGCCGACATTCGCAACCTGATCGTCAATCCAGGTGCAGACAAACCCGTGCGACTCTCCGCCGTGGCCAATGTGTCCGTCACGGACGGGCCCAATGAAATCCATCGCATTGGCCAACAGCGCGTTGCGATCGTGTCGGCAAATTTGCATTACGGCGATCTCGGCAGTGCCGTTGCCGAAGTACGCCAGATCATTGCACAGCATCCCTTGGCGGCCGGCGTCAACGCGCACATCGGCGGGCAAAGCGAAGAACTTGACGCCTCGTTGCGCTCTTTGATTTTTGCGTTGACCCTGGCCCTGTTCCTGGTCTATCTGGTGATGGCGTCGCAATTCGAATCGCTGCTGCATCCGTTCGTCATCATGTTTTCAATTCCGCTGGCCTTGGTCGGCGCAGTGCTGGCGCTGAAGATCACGTTCACGCCGTTGTCGGTTGTGGTGTTCATCGGCCTGATCATGCTTGCAGGCATCGTGGTCAAAAACGCGATCGTGTTGATCGATCGCATCAACCAGTTGCGCGAGGAGGGCGTCGAGAAGCTCGCCGCCATCGCACAAGCGGCCGAATCGCGACTGCGCCCGATCACGATGACCACGCTGTGCACCTTGATCGGATTCCTGCCGCTAGCCATAAGTTTCGGCGACGGATCAGAAGTGCGCGCACCGATGGCCATCACCGTGATCGGCGGATTGGCGGTTTCCACCTTGCTGACGCTTATCGTGATTCCCGTCGTATACGACTTGCTCGATCGACGTGCCGACAGCGTGTATCGCGAGCGCGCAATGCGCCGGCAATCCACGACCGACGGCGATAGCGTTCTGGACCATCAAGCCGCGTTGTCATGAATCTTGCCGAGATCAGCCTGAAGCGGCCAGTCACGACGATCATGTTCTTCGTGTCGTTGACTGTGGTCGGGCTGATTGCCGCATTCCGGCTGCCTTTGGAAGGCATGCCGGATGTGCAGTTTCCGTTCATGATGGTGAGCCTGCCGTACGTCGGCTCCACGCCGGCCGAAGTCGAACGCACGATCACGCGCCCGGTCGAGGAAGCGTTATCCACATTGACTGGCATCGAGCATATTCGCTCGGTATCCAATGCGGATTCGAGTCAGATCTTCCTGCAACTCAAGTGGGGCCAGGACACCGCAGTCAAGGCCGTACAGGCGCGCGAAAAGATCGATGCCATTCGCGGCGAATTGCCCAGCGATTTGCAGCGCTATCAGGTGATGAAGTTTTCATCCAGCGATCAGCCGATGCTGCAATTGCGAATTTCGAGCAAACGCGATCTGACCAATTCCTGGGAATTGCTCGACCAGAAGCTCAAACGACCACTCGAACGCCTGCCCGGAGTCGCGCAGGTGAAAATCGAAGGCGTCGCGCCGCCAGAAGTGCAGATCGACATCGATTCGGATCGCCTGACATCCGCCGGAATCAGTCTGAATGATTTGTATCAACGTCTGTCCGACGCAAACTTCTCCTCATCTGCCGGCTTGATCAAGGACGGCAACCTGCGCTACCGGGTTGAGCCGATTGGCGAATGGCGCAGTCTCGACGACATCCGATCGACGCCACTCAACGACAAAGGCTTGAAACTGGCCGACGTGGCCGACGTGAGCCTGCGCCCCGCGCGCCTGGACTATCGTCGTCATCTGGACTTGCGTCCGGCCATCGCCGTGGATATCTCGCGCGAACGCAGCGCCAATCTCGTCGATGTCGCCAGCCGCGTGCTTGCCGAAATCGAGACGATCTCGCGCGATCCCGCAATGAACGGCATCAACCTGTATTTTCTCGGCAACGAAGCCGAGTCGATCACCTCAAGCCTGCATGAACTGGAAAAGGCCGGCGGCATCGGCATCGTGTTGTCGATCTTCCTGCTCTACTTTTTCCTGCGCGACTGGCCGTCGACATTGATGGTGTCGCTGGCGATTCCCATCTGCATGGTGATTACGCTGGGTTGCATGTATTTCTTCGGCATGACGCTCAATATCCTGTCCTTGCTCGGCTTGCTGCTTGCGGTCGGAATGCTGGTCGACAACGCTGTAGTCGTCGTCGAAAGCATTTATCAATTCAGGGAAAAATTCCCCGACAAACCGTGGTATTGCGCGGTGCAGGGAACTCAGTCGGTAGGCATGGCAATCGCCGCGGGCACGTTCACGAGCATCGTCGTGTTTCTTCCGAACGTGCTCGACAAGAAGAGCGAGATCAGTATTTATCTCACCCAGGTGGCCGTGGCGATGGCGATCGCGCACCTGGCGTCGTGGCTGGTCGCGGTGAGCCTCGTACCGATGCTCTCATCCAAATTGCATCGCCCGCATTTCATCGGGCGCAAGACGCTGATTTCGCGCCTGCAAAGCCGTTATCGGATCGTCATCGAATGGACCTTGCGCCATCGACGCATGAACATGCTCGGCTTGCTGGTGTTGCTGCTCGTAAGTATCGTGCCGATGGCGCTGACCAAAACCGATATGTTCCCGTCCGGACAACGCACGCAATTGTTTCTACAGTACGACCTGAATGCAACGTACCGATTGCCGGAACTGCAAAAATCCATCGATGTTGTCGAGCGCTGGCTCGACGCACGCCGCAAGCAACTGCATATCAAGAACATCTACAGCTATTTCAATGAACATGGCGACGCGATGACCAACGTGCTGTTGAACGACGATGCGCAAAGCCCGGGAGATTCGCAGGCAATCATGGAAAAGATTCGCGACGGCGCGCCGAAGATACCGGTCGGGCGTATCGTCTTCGATCGTAATTCGCAGGATAATAATGAGGGCGTCCAAGTGTTCCTCAGCGGTGATTCCAGTTCCATGTTGCAGGAATTGTCGACGCCCACGATTCAGGCGTTGCAACATATCAACGGCTTGCGCGACGTGCGCACGGACAAGCAGGGCAATGATCGCGAAATCGCCGTGCACGTCGATCGCGACCGCGCCCAGGAATATGGTTTTTCCGCAAGCCAGGTCGCGCAATACGTTTCCATCGCGTTGCGCGGCAGCCAATTACGCGAATATCACGATAAGGGTACGCAGATTCCGGTGTGGCTGCGTTTCGGACAAGTCGATACGCAAACCCTGCAGAGCCTGAGCAACTACAAGTTGCGTCGTGCTGACGGAACCGACGTTCCGCTGCTTTCGATGGTATCGCTGAGCAATCGCAGTTCCGCCAGCAACATCGAGCGCGAAAATCGCCGTACTTCATTGCAAATCAATGCAAACCTTGCCGCTGGCACAACCCTGGATGAGGTCAAACCGAAAATCGAAGCGGCCCTGAATGCGTTGCAGTTTCCAGCGGGCTACCAGTGGAGTTTTGGTCGCGGTTTCGACAGATCCAACGACGCGGGGCAGCGCATGCTGGTCAATACGCTGATTGCGTTGCTGCTGGTTTACGTAGTCATGTGCGCGATGTTCGAATCGTTGATTTATCCAGCCGCCATCCTCACCACGTTCGTGTTTTCGATCTTCGGCGTTTACTGGTTGTTCTGGATTACCGGAACCACGTTTTCGATCATGTCGTCGATTGGCGTGTTGATCCTGATGGGCGTGGTGGTGAATAACGGCATCGTGATGATCGTGCATATCAACCAGCTGCGTCATGCCGGAGCCCTGCGGCGTGAAGCCGTGGTCAATGGTGCATGCGAACGCCTGCGACCCATCCTGATGACGATGGGTACTGCCATCCTCGGCATGGTTCCACTGTGCCTGAGCAACGCCGGCATCGGTGGCGACGGTCCGCCGTACTATCCGATGGCGCGAGCCATTGCTGGCGGCTTGGTGTTTTCGACCCTGGTAAGCCTGCTCTGGTTGCCGACCATCTACACGTTGCTCGACGATGGACGCCAATGGATGCGTGGCCTGTTGGATGAAGTGCGCGCCCGGCAGATGCCACGGCTGCGTGCTGCCGCCAGCAAGTCAACGGTTTGAGTCATTTCGATGGGCTGAAGCATTCGATCTCCGGGTCAGCGTTGCCCAGCTGCGGGTCCGTGACCGTGGGGATTGCCGCCCATGCCCGGCATGTGTTCTGGGCTGACTGGCTTGCTGGTGGGCGGATGCCCATGCTCATGGTTTTCCGCGTCGCCAGAGTCCATGTCGTCATCCGGTGGTGCCTTGGCGACGATGGCCTGGTATTCCTGCGGCGTCATACTGGGTAGTTTTTCCAGAAATGCGACCATGCTCCAGATCGTGTCGTCGTCGTGACTGAAGCCCCAGGCAGGCATCGCGCTCATCTTGATGCCGTGTTTGATGACCCAGAACGCAACCTTCGGATCGACATGCGTTTGCGCCAGGTCGGGTGGCTGCGGGTACAGTCCCGGTCGAATCTCGGAATTTTTCATGCCGGGGCGTAAATGGCAGCCGGTGCACATCGCCGCATATTGCCCGGCACCCTTGAGAATCAATTGCGGATCTTGCAGGTTCGGCACCTGGATGTCCTTGGAACGCAGGTGGATGGAGCGGTTGCGCACGACCTGCATTAGCGCGAACACCGGTCGGGTATGGGGGGCATCGGCACCGATATTGTAGACGCCGGAGTAGACGAAGATTCCCGCGCCAAGCGCCAGCACAACCAAAACCAAAACTACGGCCACGGTAATGCTGTGATGCTTGATGTGTTGCTTCATCTTTGATCTCCTGTTCTAAAACCAGATCCGCACGCCAGCAAGTATCTGCCGATCAAGCGCCGGATGTCCGTCGGCTCGGGCGTAATCCGCACTAGTGCCAAGGCGGCGCATCCAGCTTACGCCGATATAAGGCGCGAAACGTCTTCGGATTTCGTAACGCAAACGCAGGCCGACGCTGGCGTCGGAAAGGCCGCTGCCGATGTCGCGCGCGCGGTCGTTTTTGCCGTAAGCGTTGAATTCGAGCTTCGGAGTCAGAATTAAACGCTGACTAAAAAGTACCTCGTACTCGGCTTCCAGACGCGCGCCAGTACGCCCATCAGGTCCGACGTAAGCGGTCGCCTCCAACTCGAACCAATACGGGGCGAGTCCTTCAAATCCAAACGCGGCCCAATTGCGCGCCGGACCGATGCCGGCGTCGTGGCGAACGCCGAGTTGGGTGTCCCAGTACGCGGATACGGCATGGTCCCACAGCGCTTCGCTGCGCAGGTCGTCCAAACGCGAATCACTGTAATCGCCTTCGAGTTTCAACCACAGCTTGTCGATATCGCCGCCGTACCAGGCTTGCGCTTCAAACGACGTGCCATTGCCGTCGCTGCCATTGAAATACTCCAGACGATCGATCAGCAGCATGCCCAGGCGAGCATCACCGTGCATGTGCGCTGCGTGATTGCGCGTGAACGCGATGCCATCGGAATAGTCTGGATCGCGCGCACCCGGTGGCGCGCTGCCGCCTTGCATCGAACCCATATCCATGGCCGGCATTGCGTCCTGCGCAATTGGGTGCACCTTTTGCTCCTGTGCCGGCTTCGAGGTGTCCGCATGATGCTTGTGATTCGCCGCAGGTTTCGCAGGCAGTGACGCAGGCGTACTTGAGGAATCCAGGTCGGCAGACTGGGCCAGAACCCCTATCGGCATCGCCAGACAAAAGGCAGAAAACAACATTTTCCATCGCTGAGTCTGTGCGCCATTCACGACACCACCACCTCGCGAAACATGCCCGCTTCCATGTGATATAGCAAGTGGCAGTGATACGCCCAGCGTCCCATCGCATCGACCTTGACGCGGTAGCTAACGCGTTGCGCCGGTTGCACGCTGATCGTATGTTTGCGTACCTGGAAGCTGCCATCGGGCGATTCCAGTTCGCTCCACATGCCGTGCAGGTGAATCGGGTGGGTCATCATGGTGTCGTTGACCAGAGTGATGCGAACGTGTTCCCCATAGCGCAGATGCAAAGGTAAGGCATCGGCGAATTTTTCTCCGTCGAACGACCACATGTAGCGATGCATGTTGCCGGTCAGATGGAGCTCGATATCGCGACCGGGTTCGCGCGTATCAATCGGGCCACCGACAGTGTGCAAGTCGGCGTAGGTGAGAACACGTCGGCCGTTATCGCGCAGCCCGATGCCGGGATCGTCAATATTGTCGCGTGGATGATCCACGCGCATGTCCACGCCGGCGCCGTATTCGCTGCGGGCGTGGTGCACCGGCGGTGACGCAGGCATATGCATGTCGTGTGCGTTGCCGGCACCACTAGCCATGGACGCGCCACAGCCACCCTCCATTCCCTTCATGCCTTTCATTGCGGTCATCCCCCCCATGACCATTGCACCCATCATGTCGCTCATCTGCAAATGCGCGCGTGAGTCCATTTCGGGCACGTCGGCTTGCATGCCAGGATTGGGGGCCAGCGTGCCACGCGCATAGCCGCTGCGATCCATGGATTGCGCAAAGATGGTGTAGGCATGGTCGTCTTTCGGTTCGACAATCACGTCGTAGGTTTCGGCCACGGCGATACGAAATTCATCAACGCTGATCGGTTCGATATCCTGGCCGTCAGCGGCGACCACGGTCAGTTTGAGCCCCGGGATGCGAATGTCGAAAAACGTCATCGCCGAACCGTTGATAAAGCGCAAGCGCACTTTTTCGCCGCGCGCGAATAGACCGGTCCAATTGGCCGCCGGTGCGTGGCCGTTCATCAAATAAGTGTAGGTGTAGCCGGTGACATCGGACAAATCCGCAGGACTCATTCGCATCTGATTCCACATGCGTCGTGCCCCAAGCGCTTGATGCAATCCCCTCGTGGTCGCGTCGTGCAGGAACTGCGGCGCAGTGGGTTCGGCGAAGTTGTAGAAGTCGCTTTGCTTCTTCAACGTCGCGAAAATGGCTGCCGGGTCCTCATCGGTCCAGTCGTTGAGCATGACCACGTAGTCGCGTTGCGTCGGGTAACGCTCGCCATCGACGGGATCGATCACCAGCGGTCCGTACAATCCGGTCTGCTCTTGAAAGCCGCTGTGGGAGTGATACCAATAGGTGCCGCTTTGGCGCACCGGAAAACGATAGACGAACGTTTCGCCCGGCGCGATACCAGGAAAACTCAAACCCGGTACACCGTCCATGCCGGTCGGCAGCAGGATGCCGTGCCAGTGAATGGATGTCGGAACCGACAGGCGATTGGTTACGCGCAAGACGACATCGCTGCCTTGCTTCCAGCGTAGCAACGGGCCGGGCACCGAGCCATTGACGGTATAGGCCAGTCGCGCGCGACCGGTGTAATTGACTGGCAGCGTGGCGATAGCCAATTGGAAATCGCTACCGCTCAGAGTTGTCAGTCCTTGCGGCATTGATGCTGCCAGTGCGCTTGGTGTTCGCAGCAATCCAAGCCCTGCGGCCACGCCGCCCAATGCCAGACCTTGCACAAAACGACGTCGGGACGGATCGACACATTGGACGAGAAATTCTTTCATCAAGCTCTCACTTGTTTCTATCTTGACGGCGCAACGCTGCGCTGATCGCGTTGAATCGCGTCGACAGCGTACACAACAGACCGTAGACTACGCCCTATCATGACGAATCGGTTGCTCAGACCGTCCCACCGCCAGCGTATCGAGATCGCGTTGCTGGCTGTGTTGTGCTTGCTGGGTCAGCAATTTGCCATCGCGGCCTATGTTTGTTCGATGTCAGATCGCGCCGCAAGCACGATGCACATGGATTGCATGCAGGGTAGGGCGCCGGTGGGTTCGCCACTGTGCAAACAACATTGTGCGCAGCAACCACAAGTTGCACCGGACGCACAAATACGCATGCCGATCGTATCGCTTGCGCCTGTTCACATCGTGCTTTTCACATTGCCTGCGCATGCGTTGCACAGGGTCGCGCGTGAGCCGCCCCGGTACCTTTGGCGACCGCCAATGGTCGGCATTGCACCGGCGTTGCGTAACCGGGTTTTATTGATCTAGATCTTCGTCGCTTCGATTTGGCGGGCCGGCCATTTCGTGGCCGCGCCCCGGTTGCTGGTGCGAACGGAGATCGACATGGGTTTCGTAAAACTTGCGCAGCGCGGTGGCGCGCTGATTCTTGTGCTGTGCGGCACAGCGCTGGCTGCAAACGCGCCAGCAATCGACGCCGCGACCAGCCAATTGAACACGTCGGATTCGACATCGAATGTCGATTCACTCGTGGCTGCCGTGCTGGATCGCAATCCCGGCATTGCCGCGATGCGTGCGGCGGTCGATGGCGCGGGCGCGCGGGTCGAGTTGGCCGGCGCACTGGACGATCCGATGGTCAGCTATCTGGTGGCGCCGAACACCGCAGGCGGTCCGCGCCAGGGCTTGAACCAGAATTTGCAGGTCAGCCAGGCCATTCCCTGGCCGGGAACCCTGAATTTGCGCGTGCGCGCCGCGCGGGCCGAAGTGCTTTCTGCCAATCGCTTGCTCGACGACGCGCGCTTGCGCCTTGCCGCTACGACGCGCGGCGTGTATGCGCAGTGGTACTACGTGCATCGCGCACTTGCGGTCAACGCAGAAAATCGAAAGCTTCTCAAGCGACTCGTGTCGGTTGCCGAAAGCGCCTACGCATCCGGGCAATCCCCGCAGCAGGATGTGCTGCAAGCGCAGGTGGAGCTGACCCGACTGCAAAGCCAAAAGCTTGAACTCGAACGGCAGCGGCGCGTGGTCAAATCTAAAATCAATACATTGCTGGACCGAACTGCGGATAGCACGATCGCGATGCCAGACGAGTTGCCCTCTGCGCACCCGTTGCCGGAATACGCCACCCTGCAAGCGGCGGCACTTGCAGGTTATCCCATGCTGCAAAGCCTCGATGCGCGTCTTGCTGCGGGCCGCGACCGGATCGCGTTGGCGCACAAGAACAACTATCCGCAATTCAAATTGATCGCCGGCTACAACAGCATCATGGATCTGCCCGCCAAGCGGCTGACCGTGGGCGTGTCCATCAATATTCCATTTGGCGGCAACCACCGTGGCGAGCTGGGTGAGGCAAATGCGCGCGTGCTCGAAGCGCAAGCCAAGCTCGAACAAGCACGCAGTCAGCTGCTCGGCGATCTGGATCAGGCCTACGCCAGTGCAACCCAGGCCGATGCAACGATCCGGCTTTACGCCGGCAAGCTGCTGCCGTTGATCCAGCTCAATCTGCAGGCGGCCGAAGCCGACTACGCGGGTGGCAACGGCGACTTCCTGAAGGTCATCACCGCGGAACAGCAGGACCTAATCGCCAATCTGGAACTGGTGCGCGCGCGTACCGATTTATTCACCCAGCTTGCGTCACTCGATTATCAGACAGGCGGTGCGTTGTTCCACACGCTCGCGAACGCGCCAACCCTGGAGGTCGGGCCATGAACAAATCAACTTGGATTTCTCTCGCCGTGCTCGGTGTGTTCTTGGCGGCGACCGCGGGCTATTTCGCTGGCCAACGCCATCAGGTGGGTCACGCAAGCCCGGCGTCCACGACCGACGCGCCACGCAAGGTGCTGTACTGGAAGGCGCCGATGGACCCGAGCTACCGGGGAGATAAACCGGGCAAGTCACCGATGGGGATGGACCTGATACCGGTGTATGCCGATGCCAGCGGCGATGCCAGCGACGTCAGGATCGATCCGGCCGTGGTCAACAATCTTGGCGTACGCAGCGCCGCCGTCGAGCAGGGTTCACTGTCCGACCGGATTGAAGCGGTCGGCTATGTCGCTTACGACGAGGATTCCGTCACCAGCATCAACACCCGCGCAGATGGCTGGATCGAAAAGCTCGCGGTCAAGAGTGTTGGCGACAGCGTGCGTACCGGCCAACTGCTGTACGAATTGTTCTCGCCCAAACTGGCCACGGCGCAGCGCGAGTACCTGACCGCACTAGCCAGCGGCATCGACTCGCTGATTGCCGCGTCCAGGCAACGCATGCATGCACTCGGCTTCAGCGCCGCGCAGATTGCTCAGTTAGCGCGCACGCGCAAGGTCGGCGACCGCGTTGCACGTTATGCAGAATCGGACGGCGTGGTCATGAACCTGGGGGTGAGCGAAGGCGCGTACGTGATGCCGGCAACGCAGGTGTTGAAGCTGGCGGATCTGCGCGAGGTGTGGCTACTGGTGGAAGTGGATCCGCGCAGTGCGGCGCAGTTGCATGTCGGTCAGGATGCTGACGTTTCCTTCGATGCATTCCCCGGACAGCACTGGCAAGGCAAGCTCGACTATGTCTATCCGGATATCAGCGCCACGACCCGCACCACAAGGGTACGGTTGCGTTTGCCCAACCCGGATCGGCGCCTGCAGCCGAACATGTATGCGCATGTCGTGCTGCATGCGGGCGCGCAGCCGGATGTGGTTTCGATTCCCGAGCTGGCACTGATCCGTACCGGCCACAGCGAGCGTGTCATCCTGGCGCTTGGCGATGGTCGTTTCGATGTTTGCCCTGTGCAGGCCGGCAACAGTTCCGGCGATCGGGTAGAAATTCTCAAAGGCTTGCACCCCGGCCAGAGGGTGGTCACTTCGGCGCAATTCCTGATCGACTCCGAAGCCAATGTCGATGCCGCAGCGCTGCGCTTGGGCGCGGGCAAATCGGCATGTACCGCCACGCCCGAGCATGCCGATGGTGGTCAACCATGATTGCCACCATCATCCGCTGGTCGCTCAACCATCGCGGCGTCGTGCTGCTGGCGCTGGCGGGTGTGGTGGTCGCAGGCTTGTATACCTTGCAGCGTACGCCGGTGGATGCGATCCCGGACCTGTCCGATGTGCAGGTGATCGTCAAGACACCCTATCCCGGGCAGGCGCCGCAGGTGGTGCAGGATCAGGTCACTTATCCGCTGGAAACCGCGCTGCTCGCCGTGCCGGGCGCGACCGTGGTGCGCGGCTATTCGTTCTTCGGCGATTCCTTTGTCTATGTCATTTTCAAGGATGGCACCGACCTGTACTGGGCACGCTCGCGAGTGCTGGAATACCTGAATCAGGTTTCCGCCAGTCTGCCGGCCGATGCGCACCCGAGCCTGGGTCCGGATGCCACTGGCGTGGGCTGGATCTACGAATACGTGCTCATCGACAAAACCGGGCAGCATGATCTGGCCCAGCTCACCAGCCTGCAGGACTGGTTTCTGAAATTCCAGTTGCAGACGGTGCCTGGTGTCGCCGAAGTGGCTACCGCCGGCGGCATGGTGCGGCAATACCAGGTGGTGGTGGATCCGGACAAGCTGCGCGCCTATGGCATCACCCTGGATCGGGTGAAGACGTCGATTCAAAACGCCAATCACGAAACCGGCGGTGCGGTGATCGAACTGGCCGAAGCCGAATACATGGTGCGCGCTAGCGGTTACATCAAAGGCATCAAGGATCTGCTGCAGGTACCTTTGATGACCAACGCAAACGGTACTCCGGTGCAGCTACGGGATGTGGCGGACGTGCGTTTGGGTCCGCAAATCCGCCGTGGTATCACCGAACTCAACGGGCAGGGTGAAGTGGTCGGAGGCGTGATCGTGATGCGCTACGGCGAAAATGCGCAGAAGGTGATCGATGGCGTCAAGGCCAAGCTGAGCTCGTTGAAGAAGAGCCTTCCTCCGGGTGTCGAGGTGGTGCCGACCTACGACCGCTCGCAGCTGATCGGCAAGGCAGTGCGTAACCTGCGCAGCAAACTCATCGAGGAGTTTCTGGTGGTAGCACTGGTTTGCCTGATCTTTCTGTTTCACTTCCGCTCGGCGCTGGTGGCCATCATCAGTCTGCCGATCGGCATCCTGATGGCCTTCGTGGTGATGCACATCCAGGGGCTGAACGCCAACATCATGTCATTGGGGGGTATCGCCATTGCGATCGGCGCCATGGTCGATGGGGCGATCGTGATGATCGAGAACCTGCACAAGCACATGGAGCGTGAACAGGTCACCGCGGCCAACCGTTGGCGCATTGTCGCCGATGCGAGTGTCGAGGTGGGACCGCCGCTGTTTTTTGCATTGCTGATCATCACCGTATCTTTTCTGCCGATCTTCACTCTGACCGGGCAGTCCGGGCGCATGTTTTCACCGCTGGCATTTACCAAGACCTATTCGATGGCCGCAGCGGCGATCCTCGCGATCACCGTGGTCCCAGTGCTGATGGGCTATTTAATTCGCGGCACGATCACGCCCGAACATCGCAACCCGGTCAATCGTGTGTTGACGGCGGCCTATCGACCCGTCATCGACAAGGTCGTGCGTTATCCATGGTTCGTGCTGACCATAGGCATTGTGGTGGTGCTAGCCGGCGCGTGGCCGGCATCGCGATTGGGTTCGGAGTTCATGCCGCCGCTGGATGAGGGCGACCTGATGTACATGCCCTCGGCGCGCCCCGGTATCTCGGCCGGCAAGGCCAGGCAGGTGCTACAGCAAACCGACAAGCTGATCATGAGCGTACCGGAGGTGAAGTCGGTCTTCGGCAAGATGGGACGTGTGCAATCGGCAACCGATCCCGCGCCATTGGCGATGGACGAGGCCATTATCCAGTTCAAACCGAAGTCCGAATGGCGTCCCGGCATCACCAAGGCCGATATCCGCAAGGAGCTGGAGCAACGGGTCCATCTTCCGGGGTTGACCAATGCCTGGGTGATGCCGATCAAGACGCGCATCGACATGCTGTCCACCGGCATCAAGACGCCGGTCGGCATCAAGGTGGGCGGACCGGACCTCGAGGTCATCCAGAAGATCGGCGAGCAGCTGGAAAAAGTTCTGCCGGCGGTACGCGGCACCACCTCGGTGTATTCCGAACGCGTCGCCGGTGGCCGGTACATCCAGATCGGCATCGACCGCGACAAGGCGGCCCGGCTCGGCCTGAACATCAGCGACGTCCAGGACGTGGTGCGCAGCGCCATCGGTGGCATGAACGTCACCGAGACGATCGAAGGGCTGGAGCGTTATCCGGTCAATGTGCGCTATCCGAGCGACTGGCGTGATTCGGTCGCCCGGATACGGCAATTGCCGATCGTCACCGCCCGCGGTGGCAACATCGTGTTGGGCGACGTGGCGAACATCGAAGTCGCCGACGGACCGCCGATGATCAAGAGCGAAGGCGCTCAGCTGACCGGCTGGACCTATGTCGACATCGCCGACCGGGACGTGGGTTCCTATGTGGCGGCCGCGAAAGAGCTGGTGGCAGCAAAGGTCAAGTTGCCACCAGGATATTCGCTCACCTGGTCCGGCCAGTACCAGTACATGCAGGCGGCCAAAAGCAGTCTGACCATGATCGTGCCGGTCACCCTGGTGCTGATCGCGCTGCTGCTGTACCTGGCATTTCGTCGCGTCTCCCAGGTATTGATCATCCTTGGCAGTCTGCCGATGGCGCTGGCCGGCAGCTTCTGGCTGCTGTATCTGCTCGGCTACAACGTGTCGGTAGCCGTGGCGGTCGGTTTCATCGCACTGGCCGGTGTCACGGTCGAAATCGGTGTGGTGTTGCTGATCTACCCAATCAGTCGGTTGGCGGCTATCTGGAACGTTGCGCCAATGAATCGAAGACGATCAGTTTCGAGGGCGTGCGTGATGCAGTGCGCGATGGTGCCCTCCTGCGATTGCGTCCGATCTCCATGACTGCCACCGCCATCATCGTCGGCCTGCTGCCGGTCATGTACGGCTCAGGCACCGGTTCGGAAGTAATGCGCCGGATTGCCGCCCCCATGGTCGGCGGCATGCTCAGCGCACTGGTACTGACCATGCTGGTGATTCCGGCCGTCTATTTGTTGTGGGAGTGGCGGCACCTGCGTAAAGGCAGCGAAGTCGATCCCGCGGTTATCGAGCCGCCATGAAGATGCCTGTGAATTCGAGGAGAGTGTGATGGACGATCGAAAGATCACCGCCATTGTCATGATCAATGCCGGCTGCCTCCCGGCGACGAGTGAATACCGTCCATACCAAAACACAGGACAAACACCATCAGCCGACCCGGCGGTCGGACCGATGGACAAGGTATTCCCAAATCATCTGACTCCCGAACCCCGAACAGCCCCGTACCGAGCTCGACTGAGTCTGCTTCATCGGCAAAACCTGAATCAACCATCTGCCCCAAGGCAGGGATCAAGGATGCCAGCCAAGCCTGGAATATCCGGATCCCCCGCTCGCAGTCCGGACCATTCGTGTGGAGCAGGGTTGGGCAACGGACCTCCCGTAGCCTCGCCCGGCACCATGCCAGCGGCCCAACCACGGGAGCGCCCGTACGAACTCCCATCATCTGTCACCACCGGAGCACAGTCATGAAAACACTCGTCACCACCGCAACGCTGGCCTTCGCACTGGCCCTGCCCATGGCACACGCCGGCCAAAGCCAAAGTCCGGCCATGCATGATCACAGCCCAGGCACGAGCGCGCAGCAAGGCAACATGGGCCAAGGCATGATGAATCAGGAGGCCATGCAAAGGCGCATGCAGCAGATGCACCAGACCATGCAAGAGATCCAAAAGACTAAAGACCCCAAAGAGCGTCAGCGCCTGATGAAGGAACACATGCAGCAGATGCAGGCCACCATGGGCGACATGCAGGGCATGATCGGCGATGGCGCAAAACACGCGGAGATGCACAAGAACGTGCAGAACATGGATCCCCAGAAGCGTCAGCAGATGATGCAAAAGCACATGCAGATGATGCAGGGCATGCTGGAGCAGATGCAGGCGCACATGAAGGCGCAGGAGTCCATGGGTCAGGGCAAATAGCCGTTTGGATCAGCCCGGGCATCCGAGCGGCGGGTGCCCGAATCACGCCATGCTCGCATCGCATGCCCCAAGCTGACGAATGGATTATTTGTGGATCTTCCCCGTCAAAAGAAGCATGACGCTTGACGCCTGTCTGTTCATTGCGTGGATGGCGCCATGGACGATACGGTCCTGTAGGTCGTGGCTGAACCGAGCCAATGCGATTCGTATTCCACGAAGGAGTTCCCAATGAACGCAAACAACGCTGGCCCGACGAAGGAGAAGACGTGGCCAATCCGGAAGATGCTGACGGAGGGCTGTGCCAGAACGCTGGAACGGACAGTCACCGCATTGCCGGGTGTGCACTCGGCGGTCGCGAATTACGCCAGCGGATCGTTGCGGGTCGCCTACGATCCGCAAACGATCGAGCCGCATGCCGTGGCCGAGGCGGTGCGCCGCTGCGGCTTCGACTGCGCTGACGGCGACACCAAGGGTGCTGCGTCCGCTGCGGGGCACGCACACGCTGCCCATGTACCGGCTGCTGGATCGGGCAAGGCTGCACTTACCGGCAAGACGGACGCCCATGAAGGCATGCACCACGGCGACGACCTGCATGCCGCAGCCCGCGACATGCAGCGGCGCTTCTTTGTTGCGCTTGTTTTCGGCATCCCTCTGTTCATCTGGTCGCCGATGGGGCTGTTCCAGCCGCCGCCGGTTCCGTTCGGGCTGGACAAGCAGATCTGGCTGCTTCTGATCGCCTCTGGCGCGCTGCTCTATCCGGGATGGCCGTTTTATACCGCCGCCATCCGTTCTTTGCGTCACGCCGTGTTCGACATGTCAGTGCTGGTTTTGCTCAGCGTGGGAACCGGCTACCTGTTCAGCGTCGGCGCCACGTTCTTCTTCGCCGGTGCGGATTTCTACGAAGCCACCACGGTGCTGCTGATCTTCATCCTGCTTGGTCACTGGCTGGAGATGCGCGCCCGTGCCGGTGCATCGGATGCGATGAAATCGCTGCTCAAGTTATCGCCACCACGCGCCATTGTCCGTCGCGGCGACGACGAGGTAGAGATCTCCACAGCCGAAGTCGTCGCTGGTGACTTCCTGGTGGTACGCCCGGGCGCCAAGGTTCCGGTGGACGGTGAGGTGACCGAGGGCAGTTCGCAGGTGGATGAGTCGATGCTGACCGGCGAATCGATGCCGGTGCGCAAGGATCCTGGTAGCCAAGTCGTCGGCGGTGCCATCAACAAGAGCGGTGCTTTTGTCTACCGGGCGACCAAGGTCGGCGCCGATACCGCACTCGCGCAGATCATCAAGCTGGTGCAGAACGCGCAAAATTCAAAGGCGCCGGCGCAACTGCTCGCGGACCGTGCATCGCAGTGGCTGGTGATCGCGGCCATCGTGATCGGCCTGCTCACCTTCGCCGCATGGTTCTGGTGGATAGGGCAACCATTATTGTTCGCCGTCACGCTCACCATCACGGTGTTCGTGATCGCATGTCCGGACGCGTTGGGCCTGGCGACACCGATGGCCATCATGATCGGCACAGGACTAGGTGCCCGCCATGGCATCCTGTTCAAGCATGCCGAAGCGATCGAACAAAGCGCACGGCTGGACGTGGTGATCTTCGAC
>JBDTLA010000104.1:0-8340 GCA_039935035.1 Rudaea sp.
ACGACAAGGGCTGCAGCGTTTTCGCGTTGCGGCCCTTTGTCTGTGATCCCGATGGCCTTCTCCCTGTTTGCCAAGCTGATGCCTGTATTGGCGGTTCCCAATAAGGCCGAACCTGAGTACGTCGCAGACGACGCAGCCATCTTTTCTCGTCATTTTTGCTTTCGCGGGAATGACGGAATGAGGATTACGCCAAATCAGGAAACGCTGGGAAGGCGGTTTTCAGTGACGAGTTCGTTCAACTCTTCCGAACCTGTAGCCATCAGGATCGGCCCAGTAGTTGGTTTGCGTTTGGGGCGTTTTGATCACCCATGGTGAGCAAAATTGCGATTGCGCAATCCCGCTACGCGAGCCGAAGTGGTAGCTATGCTGCGTACAGAGTAACGCGATCGCGACCTGCTTTTTTTGCGGCATAGACGGCCTTGTCGGCGGCGTCGATAAGATCTTCCAGGCGCGCTGGCGCGGGAATTTGAGAGAGCATGGCGATGCCGATGCTGATGGTGGCGAAGGATCGCGATTCGGCCGCAAATTTGGCCAGGTCTTCAGCGACGCGAATGCGCAGGCGGTCGGCCAGTGCACTGACGCTCACGACATCCTGATTTGGCACAACGATGAGGAATTCCTCGCCGCCGAAGCGCCCGAAGATCGCGCCGGGTTCGAGCCATTGCCGGATCGTCTGCACGCCGGCGACCAGGATGCGGTCGCCGAAAATATGACCGCGGGTGTCGTTGATACGCTTGAAGTGATCGAAGTCGATCATCAGCAGGGCGAGATCGCGGCCCTCGCGTTTGCATTCATCGATGCGCCGATCCAGATCGCGCAACAGGTATCCACGATTGAAAGTGCCGGTTAGCGAATCGGTGATGGCTGCCCGATACAGTTCGTCGGATTGGCGTTCCAGCCGAGCATTGGCATCGGTCAACGCACGCCGCTGGTCCTCAATTTTGGCGTTGCGTGTGTTCAGCGCACGATTGAGACGTCCCATGTCCAGCCAGCGCCACATCACGACGCCGAGTAGCAGGATCAACCCGGCAATGATCGCAACCCCGAATTTGCGTTGTAGCCGTTGTTGTTGGATTCGCACCGCCTGTAGTGCGTTGTCTTCGTTGGCGAGAGCAAGTTTCTGTGCCGCTTCAGCACGCGCGTGGCGTACTGCCAGTGCAGCAAGGCGGCGGCTAGCGGTTGTGCCGAGCAATTCTTCGCGCAATTCACCATATTTGTGCGCGTATTGCAGTGCAGTGACGGTGTCGCCATTGGCACTGGCGAGTTGTTCGCGCAGGGCGTACGCGTATGCAAGTTGCGGCTTGAGCCGTGTTGTGTTCAATCGACTCAATGCCGCATCGAGCAAGATCGCGGCCTGACTGCGGTCACCACGCAGCAAGGCGACGTCGGCCAGTGCCAGCTGACTGCGCGCGACGATTTCGTGCTGCATGAGCTCGCGGCCATTGGCCAAGGCGCTTTCAAGGCTCGTGCGCGCTTCATCTAGCCGCTTCAGGCCGGTGAGCGCACGACCGATTTCCAGTTCTTCGAAGGCGATTGCGGGGCGATCGTCGAGTACGTGATCCAACGACAAGGTTTCGCGTGCCGCATCCAGAGCGCCTGCGAAGTCGCCGGTGTCGTTAAGCAGGTTCGAGTAGCTTCCGTAGGCCGAGGCGTAATGGCTCGGATCGCCGTGTCGAATCGCGGCCTTGATGGCTTTCTCGAAATAGCTCTTGCTGGTGGCATCGTCGCCAAGTTCGTTGTAGAGCAAGGCAAGATTGCGATAAACCAATTCGGTGCGGTCATCGATTTTTTCGGCGATGACGAGCGCCTGGGTCTGGTAATCCAGCGCTTGGGCGAAATCGCCGCGATCGCGATAGATCGTGCCCAGGTGGGCCAGCGTGCGGGAACGGATGGATTCGTCGCCCAGCGTATCGGCCAATTCGAGTGCGTTGTGCTGATGTTCGATCGCGCCATCGAGGTTGCCGTAGCGCCTGGCGAGTACCCCGCGATAGACCTCCGATTGCATGCGCAACCGCGAGCTGCCGCTGGCTTGTGCCAGGCTCGAGAGCGCTTGCGCGAGACGTTCGCATTGGGCGTAGTTGCCAACTGTGAGTGCGTTTTCGGCACGTGCGACAATCGCCTTGGCAGCCGCCGGCGTGTCGCCCAAATCGAGAGCCAACTCTTGTGCCAGCGCGTCGTGAACGTCGGCGCGTGCATATGCAGTCAGCGCGGTGTCGACCAATGCAAAGCCATGCTCGACACTGAACCGGGCCGCCTTGGGCAAGGCCGAGTCGACGAACGGAACCAGCCATGAATAGCCGCGATCCAAAACCTCGGCAAAACGCTGCATCGTTGCGACGGCCTGCGCGCGCTGGCTCTGGGCTTGCGTACGCAGCGGCACCTCAGCGTGTGCCGCGCAAAGAAAAACCAGGCCGGCTGCTGCAAAGCACTGGCGAAAAATGTACCCGGTTCTGGTCATTCGGATGGATCCCCCTACGCATACCCCATCCTCCGGCAATTCCAGCCGAGGGGCTGCGTCCCCGGCAGTGTAAACCATTGCGCAAATAGCGGTTCGTCGAACCGAAACAATATGTTGATTGATTCGCCCGGGCGTGACTTTTGTCCTATCGATTACATCGCGCATTCGAGTAAGCTCATCGGCGTACATCCCGGGGCGTGGATGGTTGATTTGGGGTCTGCTCATGCGTATTGATGCGGTGCTGTTATTCGCAGGTTTGTTGGCGGTCGCCGGCAGCGTGCACGCGATTGGCGTGGATGAACTGGTCGCGAAGAATGCGGCCGCACGCGGCGGTCTTGACAAGATCGAGGCGATCAAGACCTTGAAACTCGAAGGCAAGCTGCGTTTCAGCGGCGGTTTTGGTTCGATCAATCTTGATTTTGTGCAGTATCAGAAAGCGCCAAATTCTGTTCGCACCGAGTCGACTGTGCAGGGACTGACCCAGATCCAGGCATGGGACGGCAACGAAGCCTGGCAGATTTCCCCGTTCCAAGGTCGTCGCGATCCCGAGCGCCAGTCGCCCGACGATGCCAAGGGTCTGGCCGATCAGGCCAGCATCAGCGGCCTGTTGATCGACTATCGCGCCAAAGGCAGTCAGATCGAATACCTGGGCACCGAAGACGTCGATGGTACAAACGCCTACAAGCTCAAGGTGACGCTGAAGAATGGCGATGTCGCATACGTCTATCTTGATCCGGACCACTATCTGGAAATCCGCGCCGTCGCCCAGCGTGAGGTGCGCGGCACGCAAAGCGAAGACATCACCGACTTCGGCGATTACGAGCAGGTCGCCGGCGTGTATTTTCCGTTCTCGATAGCCACGCACAGCAAGGATGGTGGCGGCGAGCAGCAAATCAGCATCGATCACGGCGAAGCCAACGTGCCGCTCGACGCAGGGTTGTTCTCATTCCCGTCAACGCCCAAGTCGGCCCAATGAAGTCGAGGACGTACATCATGAACAACAAAAATCATTATCTGTTGATGTCCGCCTTGGCTTTCGCCTGCTGCGGATGTTTTGCAAGCGCAAGCGCCGCTGAGCCGAACCCCGCAGGCATGCCGCATTTTGATTCTGGTGCCATCTCAGGCCTGGGTATTCGCAATATCGGCTCGGCCGCGATGAGTGGACGCATCGCCGCGCTCGATGCAGCTGCGCAAAAAGACGGCAAGACCCTGGTTTACGTTGGCGCGGCTTCCGGCGGCGTGTGGAAGTCCACCGATAGCGGTACCACGTTCAAACCGGTATTCGACAAGCAGCCGGTGCAGTCGATCGGGGCAATTGCGATTGACCCGACCAACCCCAAAACGGTGTGGGTCGGCACTGGCGAAGGGTGGACGCGCAATACGGTTTCCATCGGCGACGGCATCTACAAATCGACTGACGGCGGCGATACCTGGACGAACATGGGGTTGCCGAATTCCGAGCGCATCGTGAAAGTCGTGGTCGATCCGAAAGACGGCAACACGGTGTTTGCCTGCGTGCCCGGAAAACTCTGGAGCGATTCGGCCGATCGCGGTTTGTACAAAACCACGGATGGCGGCAAACATTGGAGTCTGATTCTCAAGGGCGGCAATCTGTCGACCGGTTGTTCGTCGATCAGCATGGATGCGCAAGATCCGAACGTGATTTTTGCCGGCATGTGGGACTTCCGTCGCAAAGGCTGGACGTTTCGTTCCGGCGGTGCGTCGCCGACTGCGAAATCCGATAGCGGCCTGTATCGTTCGGCCGACGGAGGCAAAACATGGACCCAAATTACGCCTGTGTCGAACAAGGGTTTCCCGGCTAAACCGTACGGGCGCATTGCAGTGGCGATCGCGCCGTCGAAATCGAGCGTGGTCTACGCGCTGGTCGAGTCCACCGATTCGGCGCTGTACCGTTCCGACGACGGCGGCAACACCTGGAGCAAGCGCGACAAGAGTCAGCTGATGGTGTGGCGCCCGTTTTATTTCGCCAACCTGATCGTCGATCCGCACAATCCGGAACGCCTGTTCAAGCCGGATCTGGTGCTTATCCAAAGCCTGGATGGTGGCAAGAGTTTTTCGCCAACCGGCGGCGGCTCGCATGGCGACTCGCACGTCGTGTGGATTGATCCGACCGATACCAAACACGTTTTCGTTGGCGACGATGGCGGCTTGTGGCAGAGCTACGACGGCGGCAACAAATGGTGGAAGCAGAACAATTTGCCGGTCTCGCAGTTCTATCACGTCAGCGTCGATGACGCCGATCCGTTCCACGTTTACGGCGGCTTGCAGGACAACGCCTGCTGGGTCGGCGACAGCGCCTATCCTGGTGGCATCGGCAACGCGCAATGGGAAAACATGTGTGGCGGCGATGGCTTCTGGATGTTTTCCGACCCGGCCGATCCGAATTATCTGTATGCCGAAACTCAGGGCGGCTACGTAACGCGGGTCAACAAGCACACCCACGAAAGCCGCCTGATCCAGCCGGTCGCGGGCTATGACGAGAAGCTGCGCTGGAACTGGAATACGCCGCTGGTTACTTCACCGAACGAAAACGGCACGATTTACATCGGTGCGCAATTCCTGTTCCGGTCACGCGATCACGGTCAGAGTTGGGATCGCATTTCTCCAGATCTGACGACCAACGATCCGGAGAAACAGAAACAGGAAGAATCCGGCGGCGTGACCGTCGACAACTCGGCAGCCGAAGCCTACACGACGATTTTCGCCATTGCCGAATCGCCGAAGCAATCCGGCCTGATCTGGGTCGGTACCGATGACGGCAATGTGCAGATCACGCGCGACGACGGCAAGCACTGGACCAATGTAGTCAAGAACATCAAGGGATTGCCGAAAGGCGAATGGGTATCGTGGATTCATGCCAGCAGCTTCGATGCCGGCACTGCGTTCGTCGCTTTCAATCGGCATAGTTTTGGCGACATGTCGCCGTACATCTACAAGACGAGCGACTACGGCCAGTCGTGGCAAGCGTTAGTCACGCCGACGGAAAGCAAGGGCTTGAACGGATACGTTCACGTCATCAAGCAGGACGCGGTCAAACCCAGCCTGCTTTATGCAGGCACCGAGTTCGGTCTTTGGATTTCGATCGACAGCGGCGATCATTGGGCGCAATTCAAGGGCGGTGATTTTCCCGCCGTCGCCGTGCGCGATATCGCATTCCAGAAGCGCGATGCATCGATGGTGCTGGCGACGCATGGCCGCGGTATCTGGGTTATCGACGACATCACCCCGTTGCGTGCGTTGGACGCAACGACGCTGAATAGCGAAGCGGTGTTCCTGCCGGCCAAGCCGATCCAGCAGCGAATCAACGCATTCGGTGGTTGGATAGCCGGCGACGCCAGCTTCACCGGTCCGAATCCGCACGACGGCGCCGATATCGTTTACTACCAGAAATCCCGGCATCTGTTCGGCAAACTCAAAATCGATGTGCTCGACGCGAAGGGTGAGGTCATCGACACGATTCCAGCCAGCGTTCGACGTGGCATCAATCACGCGTACTGGTCGATGACGGCTAAACCACCGCGCGTGCCGCCGGCGGCACAGGTTGCGTTCAATTCCACGCAAGGACCGCGAGTGCCGCCAGGCACGTACACGGTGCGCATGACCAAGGGCAAGAACGTGTATGAGACAAAGGTCGACGTCGGTCTGGATCGTCGCGCTACCTATTCAATTGCCGATCGCCAGGCGCAATACGATGCCGCGATGCGGGTTGGTGCGCTGTTCGGTCGGATGAGTGATCTGGTATACAAGATCAACGCTGTCCGCGAGCAGGCCGATGCGATGTCCGCGACACTTGGCGAGCAAGACTCAATGCGCAAGCAACTTGCGGCAATGAACGCGAAAGCGGACGACATCCGCAAGAAGCTCGTCGCCACCAAACAAGGCGGCGCGATCACCGGCGAGCAACGCCTGCGCGAACACATGGATGATCTGTACGGCGCAATCATGTCCTATGACGGCAAGCCGACGGACTACCAACTCGCCCGCATCGATACGATGCAACGAGAACTCGACGATGTCGCCAAGCAATTCGATACGTTTGAAAAATCCGATTTGTCGAAGACAAACGCGACGCTAAAAGCACATCAGCTAAAAGTCATCGTTGTGCCGGCTGCAGCGCCGGCGCAGGCTTCGACGGGGGGCGCCGAAGCGGCGCGAGCGTACTTCAGTCGTTTCGAGCGCGACTGAACGCGTACTCGTGCCTTGCTAATTCAGCAACCTGTCATGGAACAGGTTGCTGCGCCGCATCCTCTTGACCTTGTTCCAGCGCCAGATTGTTGTCGGCGCACCATTCACGCAGGGCTTCGTTAGTCGCCTGCTCTTCGTACTCATACCAGTGTTTCAACTGGTCGCGATGTTCGAGTAGATCCTTGAAGCGTGCGTAGGCTCCGCGGCGACTGAAGATTTCGTGGACCTTGTCGATGTCGTCGGGCAGGTGTTCGTGCACGAAACGCATGACCAGACGCTTGCCGAGGTCAAAGTCGTGTTTATCGGGGATGACCAGATATTTTTCGGAGTCGTCGACGTCGTCGGGGATCGGCTCCTCTTCAATATCGTCGCCAAACTCATTTTGAATATAGGTCTTGCCGGATTCGCGACACAAGTAAGCCGTGATTTCCGATGGCATGCCGGAGTTGGCGAAGTCGAAGGCATAGCGAATGGCATCGAAGGAGATACGCGTCTGCGCCATTGGTTGCACCTTGCTGTGTTTGCCCTTGCGTTCAATCGCGGAAAAAGTATAGCGCCAGACAAAGCGCGCAACCAATCACGTAAAGCAGCCAAGTTCGATCCACGAACCACGGGTAGGTCATCAAGGCCATGCCTATCAGCGCCGGTCGCAACGCGGCGACTTTCTTGGCATAAAGAAATGCTGCAAGGCCGATCATGCCGAAGATGATCAAGGCGAACAGGTTGGCGGGTGTCGGCATGGTTGGCATCCGGGTGGATGTTGTTGCTGCGATGTCCCCACGCTGCATTTGCGTTGGGGTGCTCAGCGCCACTCTACACCCGGTGCACGCTGGCAAAAACCGTTGATTATTCAAGAAGTACGAATTTTGCATTCGCTTCCGCTGCGCAGCGGGGGAAGCTGTCCGCAGGATTGATGGGAGCGCTTCTTGCTTTGGACCTGCAAAGATCAAGAGCGCCCCCTTCCGCCTTCGGCACCTTCCCCCGCTTGCGGGGGAAGGGAAGTCAAAATGAACCCCCGCTTGCGGGGGAAGGGAAGTCAAAATGAACCCCCACTTGCGGGGCAAGGAAAATTTTCATCACCTTCGGTCGACTCAGCAAGGTTCATTTCCAACTTCAGCTTGCCGATTCAATTGCTGACCGGCAGTGGCTCAATCGTGCGCATCGAGCCGGTTGAAATTGACGATGGCGTTGAACACCAGCGCATAGCTGCCGATGGTTTCTCCGCGCCAGATCGGATTGATCGCAAACAGCAGCGTATGGCCTTTGCCGTATCGCGCATCGACGACGGCGGCATGTTCGGCCAGCGCTCCGCCGTCTTTCAGCAAGCCCGAAATTAGAAGATCGTCTTCCTCGGCGAATCGCACCAAGGTGCGCGGTCGTTCGTTGGCGGGAATCACCATCGGATTGTTGCGCATCTGTTCGGCATTCAACGGCAGCGCCTGCCACGGTTTGGCGATCGGCAGTTCCGGTGCGGCGGCGCTGGCACGGCCTTCCGGAGCGTCGCTGTCATGCGGGCCGCCGCGGCCGGTCGGGCGTTTGTAGTCCTTTGCGTTGGGCAGGTGATCGTCGCCCGTGACGAGATTGCTTAGAGTGAACGACATGCCGTTGGCGCTGTAGACGCCGAACGGCAGGGCGTAGCCGTGTGTGATGAGATTGTTCGCATCCACCGCTTCGGC
>JBDTLA010000105.1:0-24216 GCA_039935035.1 Rudaea sp.
AGCTCGAAGCGCTCAGCCACCGGCGGATCGTCGCCACGAATTTTCGCCAGCGCGCACTGAGTCGCGGGGTAGTCGAAAACCACGGTGATGCGATCGACGGGAAATGCCGGCTGGATGCGATGCGTGAGCAAAAGATCCAACCAGTCGTCGCGCGAAAGATCCTGTTCCTCGACCCGCACATCGCCGAGTGCTGCGCGAAGATCCGCATCGCTTGCGTCAAACGGATCGACTCCAATTGTCGACACAAACAAATCGCGATACGTGGATTTGTGTACTTCGCAGGTTTTACCCGAAAGCGCCATCGCCGACCCCACCAACGCCACGACTTCGTCGATCAGGCGCCGATGGTCCCAGCCAACGCGATACCACTCCAGCATCGTGAATTCAGGATTGTGCCGCCGCCCCGCCTCACCGTCGCGAAACACTCGACCCAGCTCGTAGTTGTCGCCGACACCTTGCGCCAACAATCGCTTCTGCGCGAACTCCGACGATGTGCGCAAAAAGCGCTGCGGCGACCCGCCATCGACATGACCCGAGAACCGGGTCGAAAAACTCTGGATATTCGGCTCGGTATTCGCCGCCGCCGACAAGATCGGTGTTTCGACTTCGAGCACGTTGCGCGCCGCGAAGAACTGGCGAATCAGCGCGTACAAGCACGCACGCATTTCAATTGCGCCCTCGTAGGGCCTATCCATGCTCACGCAAAAATTCCAACAACCGTGGTTCGTCCCACACTTCGATACCGAGCTCGGTTGCCTTGGCAAGTTTGGAACCGGCTTCGATGCCGGCAACGACGAAGTTGGTATTTTTCGATACGCTTCCGGCTGCCTTTGCACCCAAGGCTTCGAGTTTTTCCTTGGCTTCGTCGCGACTCATCGATGACAACGATCCAGTCAATACAACGGTCTTGCCATCCAGAGGCAACGCAGTCTGCGTAACGTCTCCTTCGATGCGTTCGAGAATCGCTTGAACCATGTCGTCACAACGCGCGGACAATCTGGCGCCTTCTTGCGTCGCGACGTATGCATGCAGGAGATGTGCAGTTTCTTCGGGCACCCCGGCCGCAATCCAGTCCTGCGCTTTTGCTGCGCTGAGTTGCGCAAGTGACGGCACTGCAATAGCGATTTGCTCAGCACGCTTTGCCGTCACGCCGGAGATTTCCATATTGGAAAGCACCGCCACCGCCGACAGGGCATCGAGCCATTTTGGAGTGGGAGGGCGCGTATCACCAATCAGGACACCGCGCGCGAGCAAATCGTCGATGACGTGCTGGTTTCCAGATTGAGCGAAGAAATAATCAATCGCATGTGCAACTTCGGTACCAATGTCTGGAACCGCCTTCAACAACGGCCACGGCGCGCGCCGAATCAAATCAATGTCGCCTAACCAGATTGCAAGCGCCTTCGCAGTGCTTTCCCCGACATGTTGAATGCCGAGCGAATACAGGAAGCGCGCAAGCGTTGTGTTGCGACTGTGCGCGATTGCTGCAATCAGGTTTTCAGCCCACTTCGTGGCAACCTTGCCGGACTTGACCGCTTCCGGCGTAGTGCCGTCACGCTCGTCAGCACGCCGCTTCATCTCCAGCAAATCATCAAGCGATAATTTATACAAATCTGCCACCGAACTGACGTAGCCCAAGTCGCTCAGATCTTCGATGTAGCGCTCGCCCAAGCCATCGATATCCATCGCGCGTCGTGACGCAAAGTGGAAGATTGCCTGCACACGTTGCGCTGCACAAGTCAGTCCCCCCGTGCAACGCGCGACAGCCTCGCCTTCTTCACGCACAATTTCCGAATTGCATACGGGGCAACGCGCAGGCATCTGCCACGGCTGCGTATTCGCTGGGCGCTCGGCAAGAATCACTTTGGCAACTTCCGGAATCACATCGCCGGCGCGGCGCACGACCACCGTATCGCCAACGCGAACATCGAGACGCGCCACCTGATCGGCGTTGTGCAGTGTCGCGTTAGTCACGGTCACGCCACCGACGAACACTGGTTTCAGACGCACAGTCGGTGTAGCCGCGCCGGTACGGCCGATATTGATCTCGATTGCTTCGACGACAGTCGACTGTTCCTGCGCGGGAAACTTGTGCGCGATCGCCCAGCGCGGCGTGCGCCCAACGAATCCCAGCTCACGTTGCGCCGCGAGATCGTCGACCTTGTAGACGACGCCGTCGATATCGAACGGCAATGTATCGCGCTGCGCACCGATCTTGTGGAAATACGCAAGACACCCGTCCGCGCCGACGGCAGTGTCCACCAGACTGCTGACCGGCAATCCCCACTCGCGCAACTTCTGCAGTGTCGCGGAATGGGTTGCCGGCAATTTGATGCCATCGACAACACCAACCGAATAGGCGAAGAAGGCCAAGGGCCGTTGAGCCGTGATGCGTGAATCGAGCTGGCGCAACGAACCGGCTGCGCCGTTGCGAGGATTCACCAACGGCTTGATCTTGCCATCTGAAGTGCGCGCGCGCTCGTTGTATTTCTCGAAGGCAGCTCGCGGCATGTAAACCTCGCCACGCACTTCGATCACGCTCGGCACATCGTCTCCACGCAGGCGCAGCGGGATGCTTTTTATCGTACGCAGGTTTGCGCTGACATCTTCACCGGTTTCACCATCGCCGCGCGTGGATCCACGCACGAAACGACCGTTTTCATAACGCAGGCTGATGGCCAATCCATCGAACTTCGGCTCGACGGAAAAGACAGGCTCAGAAATTTCGAGCCGCTTTTCGATACCGCGAACAAAATCACGGGTTTCATGATCCGGATCGACGCCGGGTTGCGGTCCCAGATCGGTGAATGCATTTCCGAGCGACAACATCGGAATATCGTGACGAACTTTCGCAAACGCACCGGATGGCGCAGCACCCACTCGCTGGGTCGGCGAATCCGGCGTGACCAACTGCGGATGCGCGGCTTCGAGTGCTTCGAGCTCACGCATCAGCTTGTCGTATTCGACATCGGCCAGTTCTGGCTCATCGAGTACGTGATAGCGGTAATTGGCGTCGTCGAGCATGCCGCGCAGGGTGGCCGCGCGTTCGTGCGTGTCGCTTGAGGCAGTTTTTGTCATCGTTCAGGCAGCATCACTTGGGTATGCCAAGTTTACGGTCTCACCTGCCATTTCGGCAGATATTTCCGCCGATTCACTGGCGACTTGCAGTCGTCTCGCGCTTGAACGATGCTTGCCTGCGAACGGGAGACAATCAAATGGCAAAATCGAGCTGGGCACCCTTCCCAAACCCCGACAAGACCTTCGACTACACGGGTGAAAAGCTCGCCCGTGCGTGGCCGAAGCTGCACGCGGGCGATCAGGAACCGTTTCCCGATGAAAAACACGTCGCCCGTTTGCTCAAGGCGAATCCAGCACTGGGCAAGGATGCGGGCAAGATTGCCGCGCAGTTGTGCGATGCCTGGCGCGCATTTCATCGCGGGGACTTTCAGCAGGCACATGACGCGGGAGTAACATTGAAAGCGCTCGGCGCATCTGTTGCGATCAAGGCTGGCGGCATTCATGCGACATACTTGGTTAAAAGCGACAAGGAAAAGATCGCGCGTTACGAAGCGCTGGCCAAATTGGCAGACCACGCCATCGCCACGCTACCGGCCGATGCCAACAGCCATTATCGGCGCGCGTTTGCACTCGGCCGCTACAGCCAATGTCTGTCGATTGCGCAAGCGCTTACTCAGGGCATAGCCGGCAAGGTACGGACATCATTGGATACCACGCTCAAGCTTGCGCCTAAGCACGCCGAGGCGCATACGGCGATGGGCTTGTATCACGCCGAGATCGTCGGCAAGGTCGGCGGGATGCTGGCAAAGCTCACCTACGGTGCCAGCGCGGCTGAAGCCGACAAGCAATTGCAGCAAGCGTTGAAACTGACGCCAGATTCACCGATCGCGTGGATCGAATACGCGAATGCGTTGCTGCTGCTCCACGGCAACAAGCGCGAAGACGATGCCGCCGCTGCGTTCGATAAAGCCGCGCGCTGCAAGCCGCGCGATGCGATGGAGGCGTTGGATGTGGCGCATGCGCGTTCGCGAATCGAGTAGTCGACTTCGGGCACGCATTCGACGTCGGCAGGCGGCTCGCTGACACATTTTGATCCGTACATTGGCATCGCCGCGATTTGCACTGGACAATAGGATTGCCTAGGGTGATAGGTTCTGGCCGGGCATCGATCCGGCGAAATCCACGCAATACCGAGGTTATACATGCAGATTGCCGCAGAAAAAGTCGCATCGTTTCACTACACCCTGACCAACACCGATGGCAAAGTCATTGACAGCTCGCGTGAGCGCGGACCACTGAGTTACCTGCAAGGCGCAGGTAATATCGTGCCGGGACTGGAGCGCGCGATGCACGGACACAGCCATGGCGACAAATTCCAGGTAGAAGTCGCGCCGGAGCACGGCTATGGCCAACGTCATCCGCAATTGGTGCAGAAAGTACCCAAGAGTGCGTTTGCGAATGTCGGCGAACCCAAGCCCGGCTTGCAGTTCCAGACGCGCGGCCCGAATGGCCCTATGCTGGTGACCGTGACGGCGGTCGACGGCGATGAAGTCACCATTGACGGCAACCATCCTCTCGCCGGCGAAACTTTGCATTTCGATATCGAGGTGACCGATGTGCGCGAGGCCAGCCAAGACGAGCTCAACAACGGTCGCGTACTGGCGGCCGCCAACGACGCCTGATGGAATTAACGACTTGATCGCGCGTAGTCGGATCGCCACGCCGATCCGGCGCGCGATTGACGCCGTGCTAGTTAATGCCGGCGCAGCCTGATGCAGTACGACGCCGACATTCTGATTGTGGGCGGCGGCATCAACGGCGCGGGTATCGCGCGTGATGCCGCGGGGCGCGGATTGTCTGTCGTGCTGTGCGAACAGCACGATCTGGCCGCGCATACATCCAGCGCCAGCACCAAACTGATTCACGGCGGACTGCGATATCTGGAGCAGTACGAATTTCGTCTCGTCGCCAAGGCGCTGGCCGAGCGCAGTGTGCTGCTGCGCCTGGCACCGCACATCATCTGGCCGCTGCATTTCGTATTGCCGCATGAATCGCATTTGCGCCCCGTGTGGATGATTCGGCTGGGTTTGTTGTTGTACGACAAGCTCGGCTCTTCGCATCGCTCGCTGGCTGATTCGCGCTCGCTCGACCTGACGAAACACGTGGCTGGCGCGCCCTTGCGCGAAGGCTTCGCGCACGGCTTCATGTACTCCGATGCGTGGGTGCAGGATGCGCGACTTGTCGTAATCAACGCGATGGATGCGGCTCAGCGCGGTGCCGATATCAGGGTGCGTACTCGCTGCGTTTCGGCGCGCCGCAACAGCGATCATTGGCAGGTCGAACTAATGGATGCGCGCGGCGACAAGTCATCGTTGCACGTGCGCGCATTGGTCAACGCAACAGGTCCGTGGGCTGCCAGCTTTCTCGATGACATCGCCGCCATCCACGATCATCCCAGGCTGCGCCTGGTCAAGGGCAGCCACATCGTCGTGCCGGCGTTGTTCAAGCACGAATACGCGTATATTTTCCAGCAGCCGGACCGGCGCATCGTGTTCGCGATTCCGTATGAAAGCGCGTACACCTTGATCGGCACAACCGACGTCGACTATCAGGGCGATCCGGCCGACGTCCACATCGCGACCGATGAAATCGATTACCTGTGCGCTGCGGCAAACCGCTATTTTCGTCGCGAGATCAAACCCGCCGACGTGGTGTGGAGTTACAGCGGCGTGCGTCCGTTGGTCGACGATGGCAGCGGCGACGCAAGCGCGGTCAGTCGCGACTACCGACTCGAACTCGACAACGCAACTTCCGCGCCATTGCTCAACGTGTTCGGTGGCAAGATCACCACGCACCGACGCTTAAGCGAAGAGGCTGTGGACCAGCTTTGTATCGCGCTGAAGCGTGAACTGCCTGCTTGGACGCAAGACGGCGATCCATTGCCCGGCGGCGACTTTGCCGATGCCGAGCGCCTCATCGCATTGTGGGCCGAGCGTTGGCCCTGGCTACCGGTCGCGCTGGCACATCGCTGGCTGCGGCATTTCGGCACCTGTACTGAGCACCTGCTCGAGGGCGTGCAGAAACTCGAAGACCTCGGCCAACACTTCGGCGCAGGGCTGTACCGCGCTGAAGTCGACTATCTGATCGACCACGAATGGGCGCGATGTGCCGAGGATGTGGTTTGGCGCCGGACAAAGCTGGGCTTGCGCCTGACACCCGATGCGTTGCAACGACTCGATGTTTACATCGCCGCGCGACTCAAGAGTTTTGGTGTAGCGGCAGCGTGAGGGTCGTGGGCGTTACCTAACCGCGAGCATTTGGAAGCCAATCATTTACCACGAAGGACACGAAGGTAAGATCTGCCGGTGGCTTTGCCTTTGTCTCTTCCAATATTTCTGCTCTCCCTTTGTGTCCTTGGTGTCCTTCGTGGTAAACCTTCTTGAGCTTGCTCAGGTACACCCATGGCACAGAAAAAATACGTCGTCGCCATCGATCAAGGCACCACCAGTTCGCGCGCGCTGGTGTTCGATCGTCTTGGCGATGTTATTGGTTCGGCACAGCGTGAGATTGAGCAGATTTTTCCGCGTCCCGGTTGGGTCGAGCACAATCCCCGTGAGATTCTCACCAGCGTGCTGATGACATTGACCGAAGCCATGCACACGGCACGAATCGACGCCGTCGATGTGGCCAGCGTCGGCATCACCAATCAGCGTGAAACCAGCGTCGTCTGGGATCGAAAGACCGGCGAGCCGGTCTACAACGCCATCGTCTGGCAATCGCGGCACTCCGCACAGATTTGCGCGGATTTGCGCGACGATCGCGTCGAGGCCATGCTGCGCGAGCGCACGGGCCTGGTGCTCGATGCGTATTTTTCCGCGACCAAACTCAAATGGTTGTTCGACAATGTCGACGGCGTGCGCGCACGCGCACGGCGCGGCGAGTTGTTGTTCGGCACCATCGACACCTGGTTGATCTGGAATCTGACCGGCGGCAAAGTACACGTCACCGATATCACCAACGCGTCGCGTACGCTGCTCTACGATATTCATCGGCGCTGCTGGGATGCCGATTTATTGAAGCTGTTCGACGTACCCGCATGCATGCTTCCTGAAGTGCATTCTTGCAGCGAAGTTTACGGTAACGTTGAACCCGCGCACTTTTTTGGTCACACGCTGCCTATCTGCGGTATCGCCGGCGATCAGCAGGCCGCGCTGTTCGGCCAGGCGTGCTTCGCGCCAGGCATGGCAAAGAATACGTACGGCACCGGTTGCTTCCTGCTGATGCACACGGGAGACAAAGCCATCGCGTCGCAGCACGGTTTGTTGACGACGCCAGCATGGGATATCGGCGGCCAAGTCGAATACGCATTGGAAGGCAGCATTTTCGTCGCCGGTTCCGTGGTGCAGTGGCTGCGCGACGGCTTGCGCATGATCGACACGGCGAGCGACTCGCAAACGTACGCGGAGCGTGCCGGTGACAATGCTGGTGTCTACATGGTGCCAGCATTCACGGGTCTGGGCGCGCCCTATTGGGACAGCGACGTGCGTGGTGCCGTATTCGGTTTGTCGCGCGGCACCAGCAAGGAACAATTCGTGCGTGCCGCACTGGAATCCATGGCTTATCAAACCCGCGACGTACTCGATGCGATGCAGACCGACGCCGATATCAAGTTGACGGAGTTGCGCGCGGACGGTGGCGCCATTGCCAATGATTTTCTTGCCCAGTTCCAGGCCGATATTCTTGACGTCGCACTGCTGCGGCCGAAGATTCGTGAGACCACCGCACTCGGCGCGGCATATCTGGCGGGGTTGGCATCGGGTCTTTGGGAGAGTCGCGCAGAAATCGCCGCGTTGTGGGAGGTCGAGCGGCGCTTCGAGCCGCGCATGAATGTGGAAGAGCGCGAACACCTCTACGCGGGTTGGCAACGTGCAGTCGCCGCAACAAGGGAATTTCGAGTTAACAGATGAATCCACTCGAAGCGGGCCTAGTAACGGCGTGATCCTGTTTCCATTATCCCTCGAGCGGCGGTTCATTTCGACTTTCCTTCCCCCGCAAGCGGGGTTCATTTCGACTTTCCGTCCCCCGCAAGCGGGGTTCATTTCGGCTTTCCTTCCCCCGCAAGCGGGGGAAGGTGCCGAAGGCGGAAGGGGGCGCTCTTGATTTTTGCTGGCCCACAGCAAGAGCGCCCCCATCAGTCCTACGGACAGCTTTCCCCGCTGCGCAGGGGAAGCAAAACTAGACGTCGACGAATCGCTTGAGTGTTGCCTCTGCATCGGCCGCGATGATTTCCGCGTCCCAATCTTCCATTAGCGTAATCAGCGTAAGCTTTTCCACTTCGCGCGCAAAGAAGCGCACGATGGCATCCGGATCGGCGACGCGCTTCTGATCGGCGATCAGCCCAAAGTGCACTTGGCCGTTGTAGCTCAATATCGACAAGCCCATGCCAATGCTCCCGTTCTGCGGAACCCAGAACATCAGCTCGTGAACTTCGCATCCGGCCAGATACAGCGGCATTTGCGGGCCGGGTACGTTGGTCGCCACCGTGCTCGCCTTGCGGCTGAACAATTCCAGCGCCATGCGTTGCAATGCGGCCGGTGCCATGCCGACAGCGGCGAGCAATCCGAACGTGAGCGCAGCCTGTTTCGAGCGCTTGAGTTCGCACATCGATGCGGCAACGCGCTCAAGCCGACGCAGTGGATTGGCTTCGCCGATCGGCAGTTCGAGAAACACCAGGCCGAAATGATTGCCGAGCTTCACCGCATGTTCAAGCGGGCGTAAATTGACCGGCACGGTTGCACGGATGGTCAGGCCGTCGACACGTTCGCCGATTGACATCAGGTAGCGGCGCAACGCACCTGCGGCACAGGCCAGCAATACATCGTTGACCGTGCAGCGCAGAATCTTGCCGATTGCTTTCACATCCGGCAACGGTAACGGCTGCGCCCAGGCACAGCGCTTGTGTGTGCCGAGTGGGCCCTTGAACGCGGTTGGTGGATCGTCGGCCAGGCTCAATGCCACGGCCAACTCGCGCGTGATCTCACTGCCCGCTCTGGCGAATGCCGCCGCCAGACTCGGATCACGCACCATCTGCACGCCTTTGTCCAGAGCCTTGCCGCCAATCGACATCGCCTTGGCCATGCCGGCTCGCGCGGGGTCAAGCAGGCGCTGGAACACGCTGCCGCGATCGCGCGGTAGCCAGACCTCGGTGAGCCCTGCGCGCGCGCGCGGTTCTGGTGCCGCGTCGGTCAGCGACAACATCACCTGCACCAGCGCGAGGCCATCTGCATAGCAGTGGTGAATGCGAACGACGACAACGCTGCCGCCCTGGTATTTGTCGATCAAATGAAAACCCCAGCGCGGATGCGCCGCATCCAACGGTGTTGACGCCAGATCACTGACAAATTCTTCCAGCGCGACTTTGTCCACTCCAGCCGGAAGACTGACCTTGATCAAGTGGCGATTCATATTGAACGCATCATCGTTCACCCAGTAAGCGCCGTTTCCGGTATCCACCGCTTTCTGACGAAATCGGCGGAACGCAAGAAAGCGCTGCGACAGCAGGCGCTTGAGTCGTATCGCCGAAAGCCGCCGCGAAAAAATCATGACGCCGGTGATCATCATCAGGTTGGTCGGGCATTCCATGCGCAGCCAGGCCGTATCGACTTTCGACATGGGCTCGCCGGTATCTCGGCTTGATTTGGACTTGCGGGTATCGGACTGGGTTCGCATGACGGACAGGATCGTGCGAAGTGGGGGAAAAGGCAATGAGGTGCAAACGTCGGGAATGGAGAATGGAGAATGGAGAATGGAGAATGGAGAATCGGGAATCGTCAAATCAGGGACTCGTCATTCCGACACCACCCGTCACCCCCATGTAAACTCTTTACCGACCGACCCCACAAACCAGCTAGAACCCGGAGCAACGTCCAATGGCCCACGGCGGAGAGGTACTGCTCAGCCTGTTTATTGTATTCGTCGCCGCGCAGATCGGCGCGGAGATCGCGCAACGGTTGAAATTGCCGGGTGTCGTCGGGGAAATTGCAGCCGGCTGCGTGGTCGGGCCGTCGCTGCTGGGCTGGGTGCAACCGGCGCAGGCCCTGGATGTGCTGGCAGAAATCGGCGTGGTGTTGCTGCTGTTTTCGGTTGGCCTGGAAACGCGCCTGGATGAAATGAAGCGAGTTGGCCGCAGTGCTGCGCTGGTCGGCGTGCTCGGTGTCATCGTTCCGTTAGCCCTGGGGGCGTTGTGGGCGCATGGCAGTGGTTTCGACTGGATCAAATCGATGTTCGTCGCCGCGGCCTTCGTCGCCACATCGGCCGGCATCACTGCGCGCGTGTTGCAGGAATTGGGCGCGCTGCGGCGCGAGGAAAGCCGCGTAATTCTCGGTGCGGCTGTGATCGACGACATTCTTGCCATGTTGTTGCTGGGCGTGGTCACAGCGTTACAAGCCGGCGGCGAATTGCGCATCGGTCATCTGGCGGTGGTGCTGGCCGAAGCAATCGGATTCGTGCTGATTATCGGCTTGATTGGGCCGCGCATGATGCGCCGATCCTCGCAATGGCTGGATGCGCCGATCAATCCCTTGTCGCCACTCACCTTGGTGCTGGCACTGTGTCTCGGATTGGCGTTCGTCTCTACCCAATTCAGCCTGGCGGCGATCATCGGCGCGTTTCTCGCCGGCATGATCGCGTCGGAAACCAAACAGCGCGAAACGCTGGAACACCAGACTCAACCACTCCTTGCGCTGATGACGCCGTTCTTTTTTGTCATGACCGGCAGCAAGGTTGAATTGTCGCAATTGGCAAATGTCGAAACGCTGTTGACGCTGGCGCTAATTACCTTCATTGCCTTGGTCTCGAAATTTGCTGGCGGCTTTTTGGGTGCGTGGTCCATGGGCAAGCGCAGCGCGGCAATCGTCGGCGTGGGCATGATCCCGCGCGGCGAAGTCGGTGTGGTTGTGGCCAGTTTGGGTCTTGCGGCGGGCGTGTTTTCTGCCAAGCTCTATGCGCTGATCGTGGCGATGTCGTTGCTCACTGCGATGATCACGCCGCCGGTGCTGGCAGCGCTACTGCGGCGTCATCCGGTCAAGACCGACGATTGAAAGTCGCTACGGTGATGCAACAGCCGGCAGCGCGCGGCGGTCGCGTTTGATCGCAATCAACACGAGGGCGATCACGATCAATCCAACAAGAATCGCGATGGCATTGGCCAGCACCCGCGCATAGCCTAATTGCGCCACATTGAGAAATGGGTACGGGAAAAAGCCGGAATACGCGCCGCGCACGAATTCGTAGAAGAAGTACACGACGGGATAAATCGTGACGGGAAAAACATCGCGCCACTTCAGGCTATCGCACGGCACGCGCAGCCACCAATAGCCAACGTATGCGACGGGAATGACGTTGTGCAGCAACACATCAGCGACGAGCTGTACGCCCTGAGGATTCCAGAGGTTGCGCAGCAACAGGTTGTAGGCAATGCATACCAGCGCAATATTCGCCGCAACCGCTGTTACCACTACCGGTCGATCACACCATCGACCAATTTGGGATTGCGGAAATGCCAGCGGAATCGTCAGGACAAACGCCACCAGCAGATTGGTCAGAACCGTGAAGAACGCGAAGTACATCCACGCGGCTTCCAGCAATCCGCCGCCCCGTGCCCAAGACCATTGAATGGTCGAATAAAACTGCAATGCCAGCGCAATCCAGGTCAGCAACGCAAGCGCATTCGCAAAGTGGCGTTTCATCGATATTCCAGATTCTGGACCAGTAAAAAGTCTACTCGATCGAAGGCAAAAAGTAGCTTAAGCCCTCTCCCTCGAATGGCACTGACTTAAGGCCAATCCCTTAAAATTTCGTCATTCCCGCGTAGACGGGAATCCAGTGAAACATGGCTCTTGGCAAGCATCTTCGCGTTACTCTTCGACGTCGTAATGCCAGCAAAGCAGTGCCAACGGGCGCTCTTGACTGGATTCCCGCCTACGCGGGAATGACGAGCAGTGGAGGTTCGCGGCAATGACGAAGGACTCATGACGGGCCTTCTCGCCGCGGCTTCGGAAACGTTCCGGACAGTAGTGCGTTTGACCAGCCCTCCGGCTGTTGAAAGCCGCGGGGATGACGGCCTTAAGTCAGTGCCATTCCCCTCTCCCCCGATTAATCCAGGGGGAGGGCGCGCAATGAAGCGGCACGCATCTGTTGATAGGCGAGCAACGCCGCTTCGCGCGATTCGCGCAGGTCGACCATTGGGGGTGGATATCCGTGCTGGCGTAGCAGTTCCGGTTGCTTCCACGGCTGATGAATCACCCGCGCATCGACTGAGGCTAGCTCCGACACCCAACGTCGCACATATTCGCCCAGCGGATCGAAGCGCTCGCCCTGGGTGACTGGATTGAAGATGCGGAAGTACGGCGCGGCATCAGCGCCACAGCCGGCTGTCCATTGCCAGCCTTGCGTATTGTTGGCCAGATCGGCATCGACCAGCGTGTCCCAAAACCAGCGTGCACCGTGCAGCCAGTGCTGGCGCAGGTTTTTTGTCAGGAAACTGGCGACGATCATCCGCACGCGATTGTGCATCCAGCCGGTATTCCACAATTGACGCATGCCGGCATCGACAATTGGCACGCCCGTCGTGCCGCGTTGCCAGCGCGATAGCGCAACTTTGTCGACAGGCAACCACGCAAAAGCATCGAATTGCGCATTGAGGTTTTGCTGCGGCGTACACGGGAAATGAAACAACAAATGTTGCGAGAATTCGCGCCAGCCAACTTCGCGCAGGAACGCCTCGGCGCCATCGCGCGAGCGCGCTGAAGCACTGTTCATTGCGCTCTCTTCGAGTAACCATGCAATTTGGCGCGGGCCAATCTCTCCGAAATGCAGATGGGCAGATAGCCGCGATGTCCAGTCCCGATCGGGTCGATCGCGCCCCTTGGGATACTCGGCAATCGCCTCATCGCAGAAGCGCTTCAGCAACTGGCGCGCGCCGCCCTCACCAGGTTTCCATGTATCACGCAAACCTGCGTCCCAGCGAACCGATGGCAGCAGCTTCAGCGCGTCGAGATTCACGTCATTGGACAGCGCGGGGGAGGAAATGCGTGTCGGCGCGTTCAACGGTGGTCGTGGTTCCTGTTGCGCCCGCAACTTGCGCCAGAACGGCGTGAAGACCTTGTACGGTCCGCCCTGCCCCGTCTGGATCTGCCAGGGTTCGATCAACAGATTGGCGTTGAAACTTTGCGCGTCGACTCCTGCCTCACGCAACGCTTGTTTGAGATTCGCATCACTTTGGATGAAGCTCGGCTCGTACAGCCGATTCCAGTAAACCGCCGTTGCGCTGGTGGCGCGCAGTAACGACTCAAGTGCAGTCTGGGTCGGGCCAAACCACAGATGCAAGACCGCTCCGCGCTTGCGCAGATCAGCATCCAGTGCCTGCAACGAATAATGCAGCCACCAGCGACTCGCCGCTCCGGGTGGCCACGGCAGTTCCTCGTCGGGCGCGTGGACATACACGCACACAACACGATTGTGCTGGCGCAAGGCCGCATCCAGCGCCGGATTGTCATTCAGCCGCAGATCGCGACGAAACCAGACGATAGCAGTAGTCATCTCCTGATTTGATCGCAATCGCCGTCGCAACGATGTGAACCGGTTTGCGCGGCCTGCGCTGGCTACAACATTCCGAAGCGCCGAATCACCCAGGTTTTCACGAATTGCGTCAGCGTGAGGTACGCGCCGAGGATCAGGATCAGGAACAGCCAATACAAACCGGGAAGCGCAGTAAATCCAAACCAGCTTGCGGCCGGAGAAAATGGCAACGCGACCCCGATCAAACAGACCACGACACTGGTCACCATCAACGCCAGACTCGCACGGCTTTCCACAAACGGAATGCGCCCGGTGCGGATGATGTGCACGATCAGCGTTTGCGACAGCAGCGATTCGACGAACCATCCAGTCTGGAACATTGACGCGTGCGCCGTACCATTTGCGCCAAGCACGAACCACATCAATCCAAACAGGATGTAATCAAAGATTGAGCTGATCGGGCCAATGTAAAACATGAAGCGCGTGATTGCGCCCAAGTCCCACTTCCGCGGTTGCGCCAGATATTCCGGATCGACTTCGTCGGAGGCCACTGCGGTCTGGGAAAAATCGTACAACAGGTTGTTCAGCAGCACCTGCACCGGCAACATCGGCAGGAACGGCAGCAAGGCGCTCGCGCCGATCATGCTGAACATGTTGCCGAAGTTGGAACTGGCCGTCATCTTGATGTACTTGAGGATGTTGCCGAACACCTTGCGGCCTTCGATCACGCCCTCTTCTAGCACCATCAGGCTCTTTTCCAGCAGGATGATGTCGGCCGATTCCTTGGCGATGTCCACAGCCGTGTCCACAGAGATGCCGACGTCCGCGGCACGCAAAGCCGGGCCGTCGTTGATGCCATCGCCGAGGAATCCTACGACGTGGTTGTCGCGATGCAAGGCCTGGATTACGCGCACCTTCTGCTGCGGATTCAAACGCGCAAAGACCTGGGTGGTACGCGTGGCGACAGTCAACTCGTCGTCGCTCATCGCCTCGATTTGCCGACCGATCAAAAAGTTTTCGACCGTAATGCCAACCTGACGACACACATTGCGCGTGACAATATCGTTGTCGCCGGTCAGGATCTTGACCGTGACGCCGTTGGCATTGAGCGCCTCGATTGCATCGGCCGCACTGTCCTTGGGTGGATCCAGGAACGCGATGAACCCCAACAGAGTGAGGTCTTTTTCGTCCTCGCGCGAGTAACTCGGCTTGACCTCGATCTCACGCATGCCAACAGCCAACGCACGGAAGCCGTCGTCGTTCATGTCGCGCGCAACCTTGCGCACTTCAGCGAGTTTTTCCGCGCTCATCGCCTGCGTCGTCTCGCCCAGGGTCAGGTGCGAACACACGCCGACGGTTTCGGCGACCGCGCCTTTTGCAATCAGGTAGTGGCGTCCCGATGCATCGCGAACAATGACCGACATGCGCCGGCGTGAAAAATCGAACGGCACTTCGTCGACCAGCGTGTACGAAGATTTCAGGCGCGCGGAAATCTCCGCGTCGGTGCGATCCAGCACGGCGACATCGAGCAGGTTGCGCAAACCGGTCTGGTGGTAGCTGTTGAGCCAGGCGAACTCGAGTACGCGTTCGTCCTCGTCGCCATTGATATCGGTATGCAATTCCAGGATGACCTTGTCCTGGGTCAGCGTGCCGGTCTTGTCGGTGCACAACACATCGATCGCACCGAAGTTCTGGATCGCGCTCAGGCGCTTGACGATCACGTCCTTGCGCGCCATTTTCAGTGCGCCCTTGGCCAGATTGATGGCCACGATCATCGGCAGCATTTCCGGCGTAAGGCCCACCGCAACGGCAACCGCGAACATGAACGCATCAAACCAGTTGTGCTTGGTCAGTCCGTTGATGAGGAACACCACCGGAACCATCACCGCCATGAAGCGCAGCATCAGCCACGCGAAACGCGACACGCCCTTGTCGAAACTGGTCTGGGCGCGGCGCCCGACCAGTGAGCCGGCAAGTGCGCCGAAATAACTATTCGCGCCGGTCGAAGCAACCACGGCAGTTGCACTGCCGCTAATCACGTTGGAGCCCATGAAACACAGATTCCGCGCTTCCAGTGCGGCGCTGGCTTCAGCGTCGGATGCTGAGAATTTTTCCACCGGCATCGATTCGCCAGTCAGCGCGGCCTGATTGATGAACAAATCCTTCGCGGTAAGCAGGCGCAGATCCGCTGGCACCATGTCCCCGGCCGACAGGAACACAATGTCGCCCGGTACGAGCGCATCAATCGGCAATTCGAATTTCTTGTTGACGCGCCGCGCCGGCGCGTCTTCATCGGCATCCTCGTCGGTTTCGTCGACGTCGCGGCGCACGGTCGCCGTATTGCTGACCATTTGCCGCAACTTCTCCACCGCACGGCTGGTGCGCGCTTCCTGGAAATGTGCGACGAACACCGCCATCACGACCATGGCGATCATGATGATCGCGCCAATGCGGTCGCTCGCCTGCGAACCGCTGACCCAGGTAATCGCCGCCAACACCGTCAACATGATGTTGATCGGATTGGTGATGAAGCGCTCGAGGATATGCAGCAGAACGTGCTTTTTCTTTTCTTGTGCGACCACATTGTGGCCGTATTCTTCCAGACGCTCTTCGACCTGTTCTGGATTCAACCCGTCCGACGTGGTTTGCAGGCGCGCCAGCGCATCAGCCCCATCGGTCTGCGCCAACGCGAGCAACTGCGCAGCCGCTCGCAACGATGCCTCTCCCTTGGCGCGCTCACGCGCACCCTGCGGGATCAGCATCGAGAATATCGACAAATCGAACATCAGCTACACCAGCCATGTTGGGGCAGCGCTGGCGAGCGGAAGTTACAGGTTCAAGACGCTGGATTCGCCTGAATGGCGAAGGGCCGACGCGTTTCCGCCTGCGCGGAAACGGCCGTACAACGGGCTTCCGCGGATTACGCTGACAGTGCTGCAGTATTGATACAACTGCAAGGGTCCACGGAGGACGGCCTCGTTTGGGAAGGTGCGCGCAAGTTAGTCGCCGAGGTCCGACTTGTCAATGTTTGTCGCGAGGTTGCGTTGCAATCATGACCACGCATCACACGTTTCTCCTTGGCCAATTGCGCGTTCGCATGAGGCTGCTACGTGGGCGAAATCAGGCCGTGTGCGAAATTGCCTTGGCACTCAGTCGGTAAACAGGCCTGCAACTCCGATGCACTTGAAGTTTTAATTGTATTTGATATATTTTTGATATATCTTTGACACGGTATTTACAGGAGCATGTCATGAACGAACGTCTCTATTCCGCGCCATCAGGCATTCCCGCATTGATCGGACTTCTTGTCTTGCTGCTCGGCGATATCGCCTGGCTGGTCGCCTCGATTCAGCACGAAATCGTGTGGGCCATCGTCGTGGCCGTACTCTTTGCAATCTGTGTTCTGGTTGCACTGGGCGGCTTTTTCACGGTTGCGCCGAATCAGGGCAAGGTGCTGCAATTCTTCGGTCGCTACGTCGGCACCGTGCGCGAACCTGGTCCGCGCTGGACCAATCCGTTCTACAGCAAACGCGCCGTCAGTCTGCGCGTACGCAACTTCGAGTCGAGCAAGCTCAAGGTCAACGATCTGGACGGCAATCCAATCGAAATCGCGGCGGTGATTGTGTGGCAAGTAGTGGATACCGCCGAGGCGGTATTCCAGGTCGACGATTACGAAAACTACGTGCACATCCAGAGTGAATCCGCGCTGCGTCAGATGGCGCAAAGCTATCCCTATGATGCCCACGACGACGGCAAACCATCGTTGCGCAGCCATGGCGACGTGATCACCGAGCATTTGCGCGACGAGATTCAGGATCGGCTCGGCAAGGCCGGCGTGAAGGTGATTGAAGCGCGCATCAGCCATCTGGCCTATGCGCAGGAAATCGCCCAGGCGATGCTGCAACGTCAGCAAGCCGGTGCGATCATTGCGGCGCGCACGCTTATTGTCGAAGGTGCGGTCGGCATGGTCGAAATGGCATTGGCTGATCTAGCCAAACGTGGGGTAGTTAATCTCGACGAAGAGCGCAAGGCGGCAATGGTGTCTAACCTGCTGGTCGTGTTGTGCAGCGAGCGCGGCACGCAGCCGGTCGTCAACACCGGCAGCTTGTACACCTGAGGTCGATATTTTGTCGGAAAAGAAAGCCTACCCGCTTCGCATCAGCGCGGACGTCCTCAAGGCCGTGCAGCGCTGGGCGGACGACGACTTGCGCAGCGTCAACGCACAGATCGAGTATCTGTTGCGCGAAGCGCTGCGCAAGGCTGGGCGATTGAAAGCGGCCAAGCAGAAAACCGGCGAAGGCAACCCAGATTGATAATCGATGGAGATTACGATGAAACTTCCAGTGATGTGCGCCGCCCTTCTTGGTGTGGCGACTCTGATCGGGACCAACAAGACCCTGGCTCAAAGCATGACAAACCCAAGTTGTGAGGCACGCTCGACACAACTATTGAGTGCCCTGCAAAAACACGACTACTCCGAGGCTGAACTAAATTTCGATGCGCGGATGCGCGCGGCATTGCCGCCGGACAAACTACAGGCGGTGTGGGAACAAACCCTGCCGGCACAATTCGGCGCGTTCAAGCGCGCGGCGGAGCCACAACCAGGAAGCGACAACGAACCGGTGGTGACGCCGGTGCAGTTTGCCAACGGCTGGCTCGACATGCGCGTTGCCTGCAACACGGATGGAACGCTAAAAGGATTGTTCTTTGCACCGGGCAGCGCGCCTGCGCGCGCTTCGGCCGATCAATCGTCTGCACCCGCACAAACTGAGACACATTTTCTCAACAAGGCACTGGACGTGGCCTCGCCGCTCGGCCCACTTCCCGGAACCTTAACGCTGCCCAAGGGTGACGGCCCCTTCCCGGCGGTTTTGCTGGTTGCCGGTTCCGGTCCAAACGATCGCGACGAAACGATTGGGCCAAACAAACCGTTCCTCGATCTGGCCAATGGACTGGCGGCACACGGCATTGCCACGTTTCGCTACGACAAGCGCACGCGTGTTTACCCTGGAAAAATGGCTGGCAAGGCCATTACCGTGGATGACGAAGTCACCAATGATGCGGTGACTGCGGCAGCACTGCTTGCGCAGCAGCCTCAAATCGATGCGACGCACGTCTTCGTGCTCGGCCACAGTCTTGGCGCATTGATGGCGCCTCGAATCGCGCAGCACGATCCGAAGCTAACCGGAGCCATCCTGATGGCTGCGCCGGTCACGCTTGATCTGGATACGGTGCTACGCCAGACCCGCTACATCGAGCACCTGCACGGCGCAACCACGCAACAATTGGCGCAGGCGACGGCCCCGATCATTGCGGCGCGCGACGCGCTTACCCATGCCGATCCGGCACATCCACCAGTCGGTGATTTCTTCCACGCCCCGGCCAGCTACTGGCTGAGCCTGCGTGACTACCACCCGATCGTCGTTGCAAAAAATCTGCCGCAACCGCTGCTGATCCTGCAAGGCGAACGCGACTACCAGGTCACGCCGAAACATGACTTCGCGCAATGGCAACACGCGTTTGCGCATGATCCGCGCGTCACGCTCGAGCAATTTCCCGGTTTGAGCCACCTGTTCATGCCTGCCGGCAATCCGCCCTCGCCGGCCGATTACGCCAAACCCGGTCACGTCGACTCGAAAGTCATCGACGCGATTGCTCAATGGATCACAACGCAAGCGCACGCCAAAGTAAACTGAGCGCGTGAGCACAACGACCTCATTGCCGGAAAAACCTGCACGCACCGATGCCGGCGCCTGCCGGCGCATTACCGAAACAGCGTTCGCGCTTGGCGTACCGCGCAACTACGGCCGCACACATGGATTGCGACGCACGCACGACGCGCGCGAGTTGTCCTTCATCGGTATGGATACACAGAATCGACCGCAGTGGCTGATTCCCCGCGCTGCGTGTGCGTGGATGCGAATGCGCGATGCGGCAGGCATCGCCGGCATCGAGTTGCAGATCATCTCCGCATTCCGAAGCGTCGACTATCAGTTGGGAATTCTCAAACGCAAACTCGATCGTGGCCTGGGCATGGCCGAGATTTTGCGCGTTAGCGCCGCACCCGGTTTCAGCGAGCACCATTCCGGCCGCGCATTGGACATCACCGCGCCCGGATTCGCTGCACTGGAAGAAGAATTCGAGCAGTCCGCTGCATTTGCATGGTTATCCACCAATGCGCAACGTTACGGATTTCGCTTGTCGTATCCGCGCGGGAATCGGCACGGGATTGTTTATGAACCGTGGCATTGGTGCTGGCACCGCTGAACACTGCTGAACACTGCTGAACACTGCTGCAACCCCTCCCGCCTGTTGTAGGGCGGGAGCAGCCGTGCAGCGGCGTATCTTGCCGAGTTTCGGGGTAACGCAAATTCACGGCGGGATTCGCTGCGCTGCTCCCGCCCTACGCCGAACTTGCTGCGCCCACCCTCTCCTGCATTCGGGAGAGGGTGTAAGTGTCACGATCAACCACCGGGAACGAAGTTCACTGTAGTTTGCGTGCCTTGCAGTGCGGCGTTTGGATCGACGACCAACGGGTGGTAGCCGCCGGTTAGCCACAACAGCAATTGGCTGGCGTAGTTGGGATCGCCGAGCACTGCGCTTTCGCCGCCGGGAATCACTTCGACGGCCTTGATCGGCGTGAACATCTCGCCGACGAAGCGACGACCTGGTGCCGAAGCACCGCTGAACATGAAGTCGTTCACGCTGCTCACGCGCAATGCGCCGCCACCGGGATTAACCGTTTCGAAACCGCTATCGCGGGCCAGGCCCGGCAGATCCGGAGCCAGATCGGAGAAGCCGTACGGGTTCGGACCGGGTAGATTGAATGGGCCACCGAGCGGGTGCTTCAGCACGACGCGATGCAACGCACCCCAGTGATAATCGGCCTGATCCGTCGAGTTGCCGAACGCCGGTGCGAACGCGTTGCTGGCAAGCTGGTTCAAGCCATCCTGCAAGCTCTTCAGCAGTACAAAGTCGCGCGCTGCTGCCGCATTGGGCGCACCGGGGACATTGAAGAAATTGATCCCCGAAGCACCCTTTCCACCCAAGGCCGGAAATGCGTCGAGCAGGAATTTCAAACTCGTGTAGGCACTGTCGCCGCCAGGCAGATAGCTACCCAATCCGTACTGGGTCAAGGTCGCATCGACGACGTTTTTGATCGCATTGCTGCGCCACATGTAGAACTCGGTGGCGGCAACGCTGTTGTCCAAGCGCGCCGGCGTCGGTGCCGTGCCGGCCGGAACACCCGCATCGAAACCTTGGGCCAGTCCCGTTGGCGTGGACAAATCCCAAGCGGTCAGGCGTGAAATCGCCTCGGTGATTTGCGGGTCATCAGCCAGTTGTTGCAAGGGGCTCCAGGCACCACCCGCGGATGCATTCTGGTAGGCAGCCAATAGATAGGGCAGCAACAACTCCGCATCGACCGGCTGATTGTTCAGTTGCACGTTCTGGATATCGGTCATGGTGATCTTGTGCCCTGCGGCGATCATCGACGACAACATCCGATCGATACGGCCCATGCGATATGAGCTGTAACCGTAGTTCAAATAGTAGATGCCACCACCCGGTCGAACCTGGTTGAACGGATTGTTGTCCAGGGTCACGCCGATTGGATCATTATTGGCGTTGGCAAAGTAATCGGAGGCAGGATTGATTGCATGCGGCATTTCCGCAGCGCTCATGATCTCGAACGGCGTGGCTTGATTCGGTTGCGGATGGGTTACCGGCAACCAATCGTTGTGTGCCTTGCCAGATCCGTCGCGGATGAAAAATGGCGGGCTGCCGAGATAGCCACCGTAATTCTGCAAGTCGTCACGAATCGGATTTTCGGCGCTGGTGAAATAGGCGATATTGCCGGCCGTATCCGAATAGGCGAAGTTCTGCGAGCCGAAATCGAAATAGGTCAGCGCATTCTGGAAGTCGTCGAGATTCTTGGCGCGATCGATCAATTTGAACGATTCCAGTTCCTTAGTCGCGCCCCACCCTGTGTACGCAATCGACAAACCGCAGGCATACGCAGGGCTGCTTTTCTGCCCGGTGATTTGGCAATTTCCGGGCGAATCGATTTGCACGACCGGGCCATTGTTGCGGCGTGGAACGATGATCGTTACCGCGCCGTTGGTGTAGCCAATCGAGTTGTTGCGAGCGATATTGTCGGTCTGTCCCGGCGACAACTGATTGACGTAGTAGCTCTGGAACACCCATTGCACCGGTTCGGTCTGACCGTTGTGCACAATGGCGGTTGGCAGGCCGTAACTGTTGACGGTGAAAGTTTCCAGAAACGTATCGGTCACGTCCATCGGATTGACCGTGCTGCCCCAGCAGATGTTGCTGTTGCAACCCTGGATGATGCCGGGCGTGCCGGGCACGCTCACGCCGGTGACGTTGAGACCGTCAGCGGAAATCAGGTGCATCTCGATGAAGATGGGTGGCAACGCGAGGCTCAGATGTGGATCGTTGGCGATAATGGGTTTACCGGATGCGGTAACCGCACCACTGACGGCGAATTCGTTGCTGCCGCCTCGCCCCATGTGCGGATGCAGGGTTGGTGCAATGAACGGGTTATTGGCGATCTGGTCGCGGTATTGCTGTGCGAGTTTCAGCGCAAGCGGATTGATCTGCATTGAATCGAATCCCGGCGTCAGTGATTTGGTCTGCGCCGTGGTGCCACCCGCGGGATTGAAACCGGGCAGCGTGACGTGATTGTCAGGCGGCGCGAAGCGATGCGTATCGCCGAAGAACAAGGCATTGGCATCGACGCCAGCAGCGGCGGCGGCTTGACTGTAGGCGGCATAATCAATGGTGTTGTCGATATCCAGATCGAACGAGAGCTGGAACGCCAAGCCCTTGCCGACCACGACCGAATCCACCGGCGACCAGGGCTGCGCCCGGGTCAACATCAACGCGCCGTATTCCGGCGGCAATGGCTGGGTTTGCAGCCAGAAGTTCACGCCATCGGAAAAGGCCTTGAGCCAGCCGCGCGTGTCGGCGTCCAGCGCAGTCCAGCTTGCCCATGCCGCGCGGCGCAAACCCAGCGTGCGTGTTTGCACATCACTGGGCAGCGCGCTGGCGCCGACCAGCTCAGCCAACGTCCCGCTTGCGGCGCGCCGGGTGAAATCCATCTCGAAGAATCGTGCCTTGGCCTGCGCGTAACCTTGCAGGAACGACACATCGTATTCGGTGGCCGCCTTGATCGTTGGCGTGCCGAGCGCATCGTAGGAAATCGATCCGGGCGCGGACAATCCCGGTGCACTGATGGTTTGCGCGGCCAGTGGCAATGCGCCTAGCGCAAATACGCCGACGACAAGCTGGCACAAAGCGAGAACTAGAGGTTTGCTGCGGCGAACGCCGCGAATGACAAAACGCATGATTTGACCCTCCCAAGGTTCGAATCGCAAGGCGTTCAAACAAACGCCTGTTCGAGATCGATTATGCGCCGAAGTACGGGTCAGGCAAAGGGGTGAAAAGTTGCTGGTTGTGGCGCAGACCAGGCACCGTGAAAATTGCGCATCAACGTGGTGAGCCGCTCACCGATGCATCAACGCACATATGCGCCAACACCAGGTGCCGCCCGCGCAGCAACAGCAACAACCAGACCACGGCCACGGCTGCTGCACCGACGAACAATCCGGACAGGCCAAAATGCTGCACGCCGAAGCCGCCGAGTACACCACCTACTCCCGCTCCGCCAAACTGGCAGGTGGCATACGCACCCATGGCGGCGCCGCGCAAACGTGCGGGTGCCAATCGCGAGACCATGCTCGGCAAGGTCGCTTCGAGTAGATTGAAGGCGCTGAAAAACAGCAACGCACCCAGCCACACCAGCCACGCTTCGCGACTACCACCGGCAAACGCCAGCAGCGCCAACGCCAGTACCAACGCGCAGGCCAAAATCAGACGCATTGACCCTGCCAGACTTTGTATCCGACGCAGCAAGCCGCCCATGATCAACGCCGAGGCCAGCATCACCGGCAGATAAATGATCCATTGCCGGTCCAGCGCGATATGCGCATCGCGCACCAGCAGCATCGGCATGGCGACAAAGCACGCAGTCATCAATCCATGCATGAAAAATACCGACCCGTTGAGCACCAGCAGATGCGGGCTGGCCAGCATGCGCAGGATTTCCTTCCAGTGCACGGCGCGATCGTTGTGTTGAGGCGGCGCCGGAACCAGCCACCACAACAACACGATCGCGGCCAGCGCCAGGATCGCGGTCAATGCGAACAAACCGGATAGCCCGAAAGCGGCAGCAATCGGTGCACTCAGTATCATGGCCAGCACAAATGCCAAGCCAATGCTGATGCCGATGATAGCCATGACCTTGCTGCGATTGTCATCGCTGGAATGATCCGCGGCCAAGGCCTGGCTGGCGCCGGATACCGCACCCATTCCCTGCAATGCGCGACCGATGATGATGCCGCCCAGCCCGTGCGCCAGCGCAGCCAACACGCTACCCGCGGCGAATACCAGCAAGCCCAAACTGATCGTTGGCCTTCGTCCCATGCGATCGGAGAGCCAGCCCATCGGCACTTGCAACAGCATCTGGCCAAAGCCGTAGATGCCGATGGCCAAGCCGACCAGAACCGGCGTTGCCCCCGGCAATTGGCCGGCATAGGC
>JBDTLA010000106.1:0-14944 GCA_039935035.1 Rudaea sp.
TGGCATTACGACGTCGAAGAGTAACGCGAAGATGCTTGCCAAGACCCATGTTTCACTGGATTCCCGCCTACGCAGGAATGACGAAAATTTAGGGGATTGGCCTTAAGTCAGTGCCATTGCACTCTGACTCCGCTATCAAAAAAGAAGCCAGCGTAATGCCGGCTTCTTTTGAACTGTTGCTCGAAAGTCAATGTGTGTAATAGCTGTTCAACGTCTGAGCAAATGCGGGGTCAGCGAAATTCGGCCAGTTGTTCTTGTCGAATCCAGGCGCGTCCTTCAATCGATCCTTGCGGACATTCAGCACGAGCTTCTTGTCCAGGTGATCGACCATCAACGATTCCCATGGAACCGCGAACAATTTATCGCCCATCCCAAGAACGCCGCCAAAAGAAAGCACGGCGTACGAAATCTTGCCGGCTCCGGTATTGAGCATGATCTCCTTCAGATGACCAACAGATTCACCTTCGAGATTTTTGACTTCGTCACCAATCAGGGTTGTTGCGGAAAGATACTTCACTGTATTGACCATCTTGCTTACTCCTTTAACAAGTAGGCTAGCACCACTTGCAGCCCGATCATCAGCATGCAACACGGCCACTGAATCGCGACAATACGCAAACGCAAAGATTCATGCAGGAGTCAGTCGGATGGTTAGTTGCAGCAGTAGCGGCACTAGCGAGTGCGGCAGTGACGAGTAAGAGTGCCTTCCAACGAACCGGGACAATCACCAGAGCAAATTTTTGGTAACAGCATCCTTACTCCCGCCTTGTCCGAATCCCCAACGCCTTGTCATTCGCGCAAAACAATCTGCCGCTTAGCCAATCGGTAACCGCCCTCGATCACCACGGCCAAGCCGATCATCGCCACCAGTACCCACAGCTTCGTGGGCCCGGTTCGCGCGGTCTGCCAGATGAGTGCGGCAAAGGCGACGACACACGCGACGGCGCCAACGACAGCGATCCAGCGCAGGCTGTGCGTATCTTTTGCGCGCCACGCGTTGGCCGCGTTCACGGCCGCGAAGATCAACAGGAACCCGGCGCTGCCGAGCGTCGCGATGCTGGTCAGGTCGAAGGCATTGGCAACCACCAATGTCAGTGCTGCGGTGATCAGCAATCCAATTACTGGCTCATTCCATACCTTGCGCTCCAGGATGGCTGGTAACTCGCCCGCCTGCGCGATGCAGTAACTGAGCCGCGCCGATCCGTAGAAGGTGGCGTTGATCGCCGATGCCGTGGACAACATCGCGGCGATCGCGATCAGTGTGAAACCCGCCTGTCCGAGAAACGGCCGTGCGGCTTCTGCCAGTGCGTAATCCTTCGCTGCCACGAGCTTGTCCACGGACAGATTGCCGACGGTGACCAGCGAAACCAGGACGTACAACGCGATCACGAATCCCACCGCAGTGTAATAGGCGCGCGGTAGCGTCTTGGCCACATCGCGCACATCACGCGCAGTGTTGGCGATCAATTCGAAGCCTTCATAGGCCACGAAGATGATCATCCCGCCTGCCGCCAACTGCACCGGTGGCGACCACGAACCCGGTGCGATCTGTGCGGTGTTGATGCCGGCGAACCCGACTCCGACGAATAGCAGCAGAATCGCAACCTTCAAACCGACGATCCAGTTCTCGGCTCTGCCAATTGCCTGGGCGCTGAGCAGATTGAGTGCGGCAATCGAAACGAGGATGAAGCTGATCAAGCCATGTTTTGCGATCGCCTGCCATGCCGTCGGGAAAAACGTCGCGCCATAGCTGCCGAACGCGTAGGAATACAGCGACAGCATCACGACATAACTCAACCACAACAGCACGTTCAAGCTGCCGGTGAACATTCCGGGTCCGAACGCGCGATTCAAGAAGGTTACCGTGCCACCGCGACTCGGATAGGCGACAGAAAGTTTCGCGTACGAATAGGTGGTCAGCAACGCCACCACGCCGGCCAATGCAAACGCAACCGGCGTGCCACCGTGCGCGAGTTGCACGGCCAACCCCAGCACCGCGAAAATGCCGCCGCCGACCATGCCGCCAACGCCGATGGCGACGACCGGCCAGAAGCCGAGCTTGCCGTGGCCCGGATCAGTCATGCCGCGTGATCATCTTGGCTGGGAGCAGGACATGGTCGTTGTAGGTAATCGTTGAAAACTGACTGACACACGCGTTCAGAGTACCTTCTCGCCCGATCAGCGAACACACAAACTTTCTTCCTGCCGGTCCAGCCCACCGATCTTGCCGGATGGGAATTCCTGTGTGCGTCAGCGCACAGAGGATATCGGCACACGAGTGCATGCTCCGCAGGCAGATCGAAGCTATGCAGTATTCATGCGTCGCAATCGCAAATTGCGCATCAACCGGATCGAATTCCATGCAAAGCGACTCAACGCCCAATTCCACCGGTTTGCCTCACGAAGGACAACGGGTCGAATTTGTTCTCGAAGATCGCAAGGTGGCAATGCGCGGTACCTATGCACAGCGGATTTTTCATTCGCGCTGGTCGGGTTACGGGCTCGATCGCGTGCGCTCCTGGCGATCCGATGACGCCGTCCCGGCCATGCCAATGGCGTGCCCATGACGGGCGGGTGTTGCTTGAATCCGTGAGCCAGTGATTTTTTTGGCAGCCGTGGGGTTCTTGGTCGCGGCAAGAAAACGACCTACCGGACTGACACGCAAATGGCATCCAAACGTAGCGTTGGCGTAAACAACAAGTTACTCGCAGCACTGCCGATCAATGAACGCAATCTGTTCATCGCCGACTGTACCATCGTCGACATGGCGCTGGGCAGCGTCATCTACGAGCAGGGCGAGCGCATACGCCATGTCTATTTTCCGACCGAGAGTTTCATCTCGATGCTCAGCGTGGTTGATGGCAAGTCGATGCTCGAAGTCGGCATGATTGGCACGGAAGGCATGTGCGGACATTCGTTGTTGCTCGGCGAGAACCGCGCCCCATTGCGTGCTTTGACTCAAGGGTCGGGCAAAGCCTGGCGCATGAGTGCGAGCATGTTTCGCGAAAAATTGGAAACCTTGCCGACGCTGCGCAAGGTAATGGGCCGCTACGTGACGGTCATTTTTCGTCAGCTCGCCCAGACCGCCGCGTGCACGCGGTTCCATGTCGTGGAGAACCGGCTCGCGCGATGGCTGTTGATGACGCGCGATCGCGCGCATGCGGATTCTTTCGAGATGACCCAGGATTTCCTGGCTTACATGCTGGGGGTGCGTCGATCAGGCGTCTCCTACGCGGCCGGCATTCTGCAATCGCGTCAGTTGATCCGTTACTCGCGCGGCAGCATCACAATCCTCGATCTGCAACGTCTGGAAGCCTGTGCGTGCACGTGCTATCAATCCGATCTGGACATCTATGCGCACGGCATGGGCTTGCGCAGGAGTGGCAGAATCGGGCGCGTCCCAGCCAATTGAAAGACCGGCAACGGTCAGGAGCATTGGCGATCTCGCGCGAATCCTCGCCGCGCAGACGACGAGCTTCGGATCGTACAACCCATCTCGCGAGCTGCCGCCTTCCGAATGAGCGGATTCGCCCGCTGTGTGCGCGAACGCACCGACCAAGCACGCCAGATCAATCATCGTGCAGGCTATGGGCAACGCAATCCGGAATTCACTTGATACGGACCACGCACGCGGTCGCTATCGCACAAGAGTTCAGGTTGTCCACGCGTAAAAATGAGGGCGACTCGATGAACAGACAAATTGCCGGAACCATCATCGCATTGGCTGCGGCCGCATTGCTTCAGGCGTGCAATCAGGCTCCCGACATGGCGAAAGTTGAGAGCAACGTCGCCAAAGCTCGCGCCGAGGGTCAGCAGCAAGTCATCGATGCGCAGGCGGCACTCCGACGTCTTAACGACCGAATCAACCAGCATGCGCTGGATACGCAAGTCAGCACGCGTGCCAACGACGCCAATAAAGAATCGGTGTCGGCTCAAGTTGCCCGGCATGCCCGCAAGATGCGGCACGAAGCCACTCGAGAGATGGCCTACGCGCGCTACGATGTGGACAACGCCAAGGCAACGGCGAGCAACAACGTCGCGCAAGCCCAATGTGAAGCGAAGATCGGCGCTGCGGAGAAATCGTGCAGGCAAAATGCAGATGCTCTCTTCAACGCGGCCATTGCCACCGCAAAGATGCACATAAGCGCCGCGCAGCCGCGCAGCCCGAGTGACGGGTGAAAACGCAGAGTTGCCTATCCGGCTTCGGCATCTATCCAACGACTCGAGCAATCCCCACAGTGTTGTTGCGGCCTACAAACACGAACAAGCAGACCGTAGAAGTCAGATCACACCAACGAGCCGCCGTGAATACCTTTCCAACAATCTTCATGTGGCGATTCATTTCTTCCAACCTTGAAACGCAGGTCGATTGCATGCGGCCGACGCTGGCTATGCTGGCGTGCCGCTAACCGTTGCGCGAGCTGAACGCGCGGCAATGTTCGTTACCGCACCGATGCGGTTGCCGCCCGGTGATATAAAGACACCTGCGGATTTGAACCCCGCAAGGTCACGAGAGTTGCCGCGCGTGAGCGCCGCGTAAGGAAGTCATCAGCACCGCCAGGACGGCCATGTGACCGTGACAAAACGCAAGGGCGCCGGCCCACTCCCCTGGGTTGGCGCTTTTTTTTGCCGCCCCCGTAACGCATCGACGCGGCCCGTGTGTTGCCGTGTCGCGGCAATGGTCATGGCGAGAATCACTTATCGACACTGTCGTGACTTACGCGATGGTGCCGGGATTCGCACAGCACTCAGTTCGAGCGTTCGGCAACGCGGTCCACGCACTCGATTCCACCGAACCACAAACAGGCCGTCCACGACGGCACGTCGGGATCGTCAGGGCAACACGACGACGTATTGCACTGCGCGCAAATGAACGGCCGTGGGCACCATTTGCCTTACAACAGGCCTTCGATCGGCAGCAGCGACAACGCGAATACTTCGAACCGGCGCATGCGCGCGGCACCCGGGTCACGGTGCTCGCTCATCAAACGATCGCCTTGTTTCCACAACCATGTCATTTGCCGGGTGCCGCCTGGCGTTGTCTGCAACACGACATGAAAGGAATTTTCCGGCAGGATCGCTTTCTCGAAATACTGGCGTACGGCTTGCGCGAGCGGTTGCGAATCGATGATGACGCCCATCTCGGTGTTAAGCAGCTTCGAACGAGGGTCCATGTTGAGCGAGCCTATGAACACGTGCTGGCTGTCAATGATCATCGCTTTTGCATGCAGGCTGACACCCGACGACTTGCCGAGTGCCGTCGCCGGCTGCGCGGCACCGGGTTCAGGGCGCAATTCATACAGCTTTACGCCGCCCTCGAGGAGCCGGTTACGGTAGCGAGCGTAACCGGTATGCACGACCGGCTCATCGGTCGCGGCAAGTGAGTTGGTCAGCACGACGACGTTCTCGCCACGTTGTGCCACACTGGTGAGGAAGCGTGTGCCGGTGTCGCCGGGCACAAAGTAGGGTGAGACCAGCAGCACCTCTTGTTTCGATGCTTCAATCATGGTCTTCAGGGTCGGACCGATACGAAACCACGGCGCGTCGTCGCCGGAGGCAGGGTCGACTTTTTCCGGCTGATCGGCGACCACCTCGGCCGGTCCCCAGAACCACTCGCCGCGGCGATCCGCGGTTGCACCGCCGGGAAGCTCGTGCAACGACGTTTGGGCGTAGTCCGACTGTGCAAAGCTGCGCGCATCATGGGCTAGAACGACGCGCAATTGCGTCAGATCCCGCTGCGTGTCGCGCGTGTTGCGGAAGGCCGCGACCGGGATCGCCGCGTCGCTATTCCAGTATGCGTCGAAAATTTTCGAGGCCTGACCGACTACGGGCCCGATCGCGAGCAAGTCGAGATCGCGAAAATCGGTCTCGTCACCGGCGTTGAAATAGTCGTTGCCGATATTGCGTCCGCCGATGATTGCCACGCTATTGTCGAAAATGATCGACTTGTTGTGCATGCGCCGATTCAGTCGACGTCCTTCCAGCAGAAACTGTCCCATCTTCGACAGGATTTGCGGATTGCGCGTGTTGAATGGATTGAACAACCGCACCTGAATATTCGGGTGCGCATCGAGTGCGTCGAGCATGCGGTCCGCGTTGCTGATGCTGATGTTGTCCAGCAACATGCGGATGCGTACGCCGCGGTCCGCTGCGGTGAGTAGTCGCTGCGCCAACAGGCGTCCCGTCGCATCGTTCTTGAAGATGTAGTATTGCATGTCGATCGACCGCTGCGCATGATCAGTCAGGGCAACGCGACTCATCAATGCGTTCGTGCCCAGCGTCAGCAGGCGGAAACCCGACTGGTCGCCGTGGGGCATCAGCTCGGATGCGATGTAGCGTGTCGACGGCGTATCCGTTACCGGCGGCAACGCGCTCGATGGCTGCTTGACGAAATCCGGACGCAACGCCGAACACGCGGCGAACATCATCGCCAGAGCGACGATCAGCAACTCACGGATCAGGAATCTCGGGTACATCGACGCCATACAGGTCCAGTGGCGCATGACAGGCGAGCGATCGCCTGAAGGACGTTGGGCGGATCCCGGCTATTGAACCTGCACGCATTATCGATAAGCTTCCGCTCACCCCCGGATCAAGTCCGGGGCAGGCGCTGAGCGTAGTGCCGAAGGCACGAAGTCGAAGGAAGTGCTTCGACTTCGCTACGCATAGCCTGTCCTGAGCGTGTCGCAGGGCTCAACACGAACGGTTATTCTTTAATGACGGCCTGCTCAATAGCCCAGGCATTCGCAGGCCAAACCGGGATTGCGGCGCAAGAGCTCAAATTCGCCCCAGTACCAGCAATACGATTACGATCAGCAGAACGACTCCCAAGCCGCCGCTTGGACCATAGCCCCAACTGCGGCTATATCCCCAGTTCGGAATCGCGCCAATCAGGAGCAATACCAGTACGATTAAAAGTATTGTGCCCAGTGTCATTTTGCTTCTCCTTGGAGTTTGCGTTGCGGATCGCGCCGCGGTTGTCGACGCGGACGTTGCTTACAAATGAAGATTACCAGCGCCGAACAACCCGACCAGTCCGATAACGATGAGGTAGATGGCCACGATGAAATTCAGCAAGCGCGGCATGATCAGAATCAAGATGCCGGCGATCAACGAGATGAGCGGGGTGAGGCCAAGGGTAATGTGCATGAAAGGTTATCCTCTTGAGCAGTTGTGAAGTGTCAGAACGGTATTGCAGAGGTGCATCCTGCCACGGTTGATCCTCCGCCGCCAGACCGCGGCTTCACGCCGAGCGTCAACGGCGCAACATAATATGTTTTACGGTTGGGTCCATCGCATCCGGGGTCCAGATTCTGGGTTCGCCAAGGCTGGTCAGATCCCGCCGTTTTTTTTTCCGCCAACAAACACGAGTCCTCCAAGGACAATGGCGCCGATGCCGGCCCACACGGGAATGTTGACGGTCTGCTTCTCCTTGACCGACAGATGAATCGGTCCCACGTCGGCCTTGTGCGTGTCGCTGGTGTAGGTGAAGCCGCCATACGCCAGACTCAGCACGCCGATCAGGATTATTGCTATGCCAACTATTCTCATCGCACTCATCTCGTTCGCTCCTGTTCAAAATCTGCCGATACACGGGCGTCGTTTGCCCTTCGCGGCAAAGCTTGCACTGAAGCCAACCCAGCGTCCGTACGCAAGCGCACACAGCGCTGCAATGGCGCTCGTGCAGCGATTTCGATCGTCTTCACGCGGCCAAGCAGCCGCGCAGCGTGATCAAATACCGGTCTGGGCCTGGATGTTCGGCGACTACGACCAGGTTCTCGAATTCCGCTTCAGCGCTCGTTGCCCAAGGTATTGCTGCAACATTGATGTTGTGGCGCGTCCCGGTCGCGCGCCTTCGGGCGCGAAAATATGCTGGTGAGCAAAGCACCAATCAGCGCCGGCCCGACCGCCGAGCGTGCCAGCCATGCACCGCTGCCGAACACGGCGGCACCGACGCCTGACCATCGCTGCGGTGACACTGTTGTCAATGCGATGCCACTCAGCAGTCCAGCGCCAATCAGGACGCCCAGCCGATGGCGTTCGAGTTTCTCTCGCCTTTGTCGCCATCCCGTAGCGAGTTGCCCTTCGGCCTGATCCATTCCCTGACGAGCGCGACGTACCGGTTCACGTGCGGCGACTTGCTTCATGTCATGCGCTCCATTGCCTGCACCAATGCGGCGCGACTTTGCGGCAGCGTGAGATCGCGCAGCCAGCGACGCATCCAACGCAGCAGGGTCACCAGCACGACTACTTGCGCAGCCACGCCAATGAGTATTGCCAGCGCCCAACTGGAAATATAGATGTGTACTACCGCGACGAGCAGCGCGCTCAGGCCAAGCCACGCGCTCAACGCAATCACGGGTAGCGCGATAGCGCCGACCAGCAACCAGTGCAGGCTGCGCCGGGCCAGAGCGATCTCTCGATTGAGCAGGCTGGACCAGGCGCCTACCCAATTCATCGCCGCGGCGATGGCGGGCGCGACGGCATCTGGCGCCGGCGCCGCCGTGTCCTCGCTTGCCGGCACGTGCGCCCCAGCCGACGCATTCGCGGTAGCCGTGTTCATCGACGCAGCAAGCGCGCCACAACCACGCCAGCAACAAACGCCACACCGAACACCGCCAGTGGACGCAGATGTGCCTGTTTGGTTACTTCGTCGGTCAGCTCTTTGGCGTCATCAAGCAGACCTCGCCCGAACTCGCGAGCCTTGTCCTGTAGCTCGTGGCGTTTCTCGTTGAGCGAATCCACACTGTTGCTGACACTTGCAGCTACGGCAGCGACGCCGCCATCGATTTTATCTGCACTGTTGCGAATCTGTTCATTGCTCATTTTCTGTCCTCGGTTGGGGTCGGGCGGAGCAGTGGCTCCGTGCCGACAGGTGCGCCCTGCCACGAACGGTTCGTGATGCAGGTCCGCGTGTTGGATTGGGTTTGGTGCGCCGCGCGGTCTCTTCAACCCGGCGCGCTTGCGCCGTCGACGATTACCGCAGCGCGTGTTCGGATTCCTTGACTTGTACTTCGGCCTTGTCCATGGCAATGCCGTAGCGTTCCTGGAGTTTGCCGACCAGGTGGTCGCGATGGCCGTCGAGCTGGGTTACGTCGCTATCGGTGAGCTTGCCCCATTTTTACCAGAGCTTGCCTTCCAGTCGCATCCACTTGCCTTTGATGATGTCTTCGTACATTGCGTTATTCCTTTGCTGATTAGCGCTGAACCTCAGCTCGTCATTACCGCCAAGAGCATGCGGGAATGACGAGACATGATGGTTTCATCGCTTATAACGTGCTCATGTTCGACTCTAATCAGGATTCTTTCTAGGATCTGTTGGACAACCTGCCGCCAGCATTGCGGCCGTGGATTTGCTAGCGACTACCGCGCCTGCCGAAAACGAACGAGAGCACAAACAGAATCAGGAAGACAACGAACAGAATCTTCGCGATACCGACCGACGCCCCGGCAATTCCGCTGAAACCCAGAACACCGGCGATGATGGCGACGATCAGGAATACCAATGCATACTGCAACATGGCGACACCTCTACGTTGAGTGATCTGTATGACGCGCAACCACGGGTGGAATGGGGTTGCTGCGCCGCATACGAATACGGAGCAGGTTTGTCAGTGCGGCTCCAATGGACACGCGCCACATCAAGGACTCAGATCGCGGCCGCGATCACCGCACGTGCTGTCATGATCCTTGACGTGACGTAAGGCGCAGCGTACGCGCAAGCCATGCACAACTCGGTACGGCAGCGCACATTGAGCACGGTGCGGCACTTCGCGGCGTTACTGGACTAAAGCCATCCGACGCTGTTGTGCAACGTTGCGAGTCGTCACCGAACCAGTGGCACCCTCGCCCGGCCTGTCGGCAATTGCCCGAAACATTGAAACTGAGTGCGCCAACGTACAGACAGCCTCATGCGAACGGCCGATGATTTGATTTGCAACTTCCAATTGTTTGACACGGTTGCATGCCGGTTGGAGGTTTTCTAGCGAATGCGTTGGCCAGCTGCCATGCAGCCGTAATCATCGGCACCGCGTCCGCACCGCAATACCCCATGACGGAGAAACACCATGAAACGCAACATCAGCATTGCAAGTGTGATTTTCGGCCTTGGCGCCATGGTTCTGCACCCTGTTTCCGCGCACGCCGCAGGCGCCGCGAATCTGGACTGCAAGCTGAAGTTTTCACTGACCACGTGGTCGGCGATCTTCAAGCATTCCGAAGGCAATGGCATTGTTCATTGCGAAAACGGCAAGTCGATGCGCGTGCATATCCTCGTCGAAGGAGCAGGATTGACTGTCGGCAAGTCGCACGTCGATAACGGAACCGGAAATTTCTCCGACGTGCATCGCATATCCGACGTACTCGGCTCCTATGCCCAGGCCGGAGCGCATGCCGGCGTCGTAAAGTCCGGTACCGCGCAGGTAATGACGAAAGGTCCTGTTTCCCTGGCTCTGGCCGGTAAAGGTGAAGGGGTCGATCTGGGTATCGACGTGGGCAAGTTCACGCTTTCCCGCGCGCGCTGAACGGTGCGGTACGCGTCACTCGCGTACACACCACACAGTGCAAGGATGCGTTGCTGATTGAGTACGTTTCATGTGCATCCGGGAAACCGCGCGAGTCGGCCCCGGCTGCGCCGCGCATGAGACGCTTGGCGCGAGTCGAATGCGCCGAATCGCCTAGCCCGAACCCCGACCCACGTACGTCAGCCTGAGTGCAAACATCAAGTTGGGGTACCTGGTTTCGGCTGCGTTGCTTTCCGAATGATCTCCAGGAATGTCGGTATGCAAGAGTCCAAGGTGACTCGCTAGTGGCCTGTAACAGAGGAATCGACAGCACCTGGCTTGGTCTGTCGTCGTCTGGCTTGGTCTTCACTCGGCCAATAGCTTCGGCTATTGGCCTCGCTCCAGATCGGCACCAGCCACCGACATCCCGGCGCGACCTATCTACCGCTTCCTCTGTTACAGGCCACTAGCTGATTTCCGCACCAACAAAGTGGCGTTGATCCAACTCGCTTTCGCCATCCCAACGATAGGCCACCAACGGACCTCCTTTGCCGGCGCTGTAGTCGACGCATGCCACGCGCGGGGCCAGCAGCGTCGGTTGGCCGGTCATCCAGTAGTGGCCAATGAACACGGGCTTGTCGCCAGCGTAGCCGAAGCGGACGTTTTCGGGGATTTCGATATCGGGTAGCGACGGCCGCGTCGCCTTGTCGACGATTGCCGACTGTCGAAAGGTGGTTGCCGTCGTGTCCCACCAGCGTGTGCGCGCTTCACGTCGTACCTCGTCACCCATGCAAAATTGCATGCCGTCGGGTAGTTCTACCTCGGGTCCTTTGAGAATCGCTTCAACCGCGTGAAACTCCGCTGAGCCGCTGCGGCTGGCCTTTTCAATCAGCGCCGCATCGAATCGATTGCCAGATTGCAGCAGCGGTTGCAGGTATGCAATGTGTTCAGGATGCCAGCACGCGTGAACCGCACGAAGTCCGGGCAGATCCAGCCACAACGGCAAGGTCATGAACCAGTCGAGAATGTCCTTGCGTGATTCCGGGTTGTATTTGGTTTCTGCGAGGAACGCCGCGTGCTGATAGGTATTCTTCGACGTGTGTTGTCGCAAGTGGTCGCCCGGGCTTTCCGGATCGGGCGTGTGCCAGGCAATCGCGTTGAACTCATGGTTGCCCATGATCGCCAGCGCCGCGCCTGCTTCGACCATCGCTCGGACGATGCTCACGGTTTCCAACTGGTTTGGGCCGCGGTCGACGAAATCGCCGATAAACAATGCCGTTCGATCCGCATGCCGCCACGCGCCATCGCGTTCGCGATAGCCCATTTTTCGCAGCAGTGCCTTGAGCACGTCTGCGTGGCCGTGGATGTCGCCGATGATGTCGTAGCTCATGGTGGTACTCATTCTATCAAGCAGCAGCGGCGCAGTAGTGCTCAATCCAGTCGCGCTTGAGCGCTTTACCCATAGTCACGTCGTGCCGTTTACCATGCCGGATTGGACGAATCGATGCCCGTTGTTTTGCGCGTGATGGTCTCGTGCACGTGTCCGACGGGTATACCCAACAAGGTCATTGTCCCCACATTGTCGATCGTTCGCCCGTCTTGCCCGAGCTCAAGCTCCTGGTGCATGACAAGAGGGCCCTTGACCCTATACCTAAGGGAAAGATGGGGGCCGGTAGAGGTTCCTGTGACAGATCCAGCCGCATCACTCAATGTGGCCGAATAGTGATGGGGGCTGGTGGTGGTGAGCAGCCAGACGCGGTGGTGGGGGGGATCGCCCTGGAAATTCACTGTCTGCTCAAGGCGAAATATTCCGTTGTCGCGTTGTATCCCACGACTCTCGACATGGAATGGGCGTAGCTTCCCGAACAGCAGTCTGAGGGAACCGTTGCCTTCGCTGTAACCGCCAAATCCACTCTGAGGAGTGAACTCGACCGATGCAGCGACGGAAGCGGTGCCAGCGGCGGCCACGTTGAACGCGACAAGCAGCACGAGAACCGAAATTCTTCTCATCACTGTTGGTGCCAATTCCAAATTGAGCCACATAGCTGATTGTTGCCGATATTTGATTGATCCGCGTCAGCCGGTGTCGCCGCTGCGTCGTTTTTGAATACGTCAGCGACATGGGCGGTTCAAGCGCCCGTCCAATTTGGAATCAGCGCAACGTGTATAGACTCTTTTGTAGGGTCGCTGAATCGATCAATACGTCAACGCCAACGCGTGCACGCTTCATCATCACAGCCTGATTTCGGGCAGACACCGTTCGGGAAGTGAGCGAAGTTCGTCCAAGGTATGAAAAAGCAACGTACCGGTGGCGCCGGACAAACCAACGTTTCCGGTTTTGATCGCGGAAAGCGCTCGAGTGGCTATGTCAACCAATCTCCGATGCTCTTCCGAAAAGCGCTCCAGCTCGGTGTGCAATGTCTGTGTCTGGCCATCAACAAAAGTCTGTTGTGCAATGCCAAAGGAAGTCACGGCATCGGCAATCGCATCATCGAGGCAGCGGTTGAGTATGCGAAAATCGTCGTTGGAAATGTGAACGTGGTCTTCTGCGGCCAGTTCGGTAACCGATTGGCAGACGTCGCCATATTCGCGGACAACCTGGTCGATCGTGAATCCCAAACGCAACAGCTCAGCACCGTGAACAGCAGCGGTGCGGCCAATCGCAATAGTGGAGAGTAGTTGCTCCGAGCTAAAAACCGCAGGGTCGGATGCGACCGGCTGGAGACGCAGAGTCTCTTCGAGCTGCAGCAGGAAAAGAGGAACACCGTGATCAAAAAGCGGCGGTGGCTCTGATGGCTCGAATCTCTTGGCGACCTTTGCTCTGCAGCGGCCAATCAACTCCTCGCGATTTGACGTCAAAAAATCGATAAACATGCAAAGACTGTGCACCCGAAATGCGAAATTGACCGCGCGCCACCGAACATAGAATCGAGGGCTACTCAGCAAATGAAAACCCGAGCTTAGTGTGCTTGGCCCGATACATCGCGTCATCTGCATTCTTGACCAGCATATGTACCGTGGTGCCGTCTTTTGGAAAGATGGCTATTCCGATGCTCGCGCGCATACTCACGTGGACCTTGTCGTCGCCAATACTCACCTCGCAGGGCGACTGAATGGCGTGAATCATGTTTTGCGCGATCACGGCCAAATGCTCGTTGTCCCGCGCCTGCATCAGCAGGCATAAAAACTCATCGCCACCGTAGCGGCTAACCGTGTCATCGATGCGGGTCATTTCTTTGAGTCGATACGCCACTGCTTTCAAAACGCAGTCTCCTGCAGCGTGCCCATACGAATCATTGATTTTCTTGAAGTCATCCAAATCCAGAAACATGACGGCCAACGTCCAGTTGTGACGAATTGCCTGCGCTAATCCATGTTCCAACCGATCATTAAACAACGCGCGGTTAGGCAGGTCAGTCAAAGCATCGTGCAATGCCGCGAGCCTGGCAGATTCTTCTTGTTCGACAGCCGCAGCGAATTGATGTTCAAGCAGGATGCGGTCCCGGACCTGATCCTCAAGTGCGTCATTCACAACGGCCAACTTCTCGGAAACGTCCTGCACTTTGTCTACAATAACTTCGCTTTTTCCCAGGGCGCTCAGGACGCCAGGTAGCGGACCCGACGTTTTGAGCTCTTGTTTGATATCGGTGTTGACCGATAAAAGCTCAGTTGCGCATTCCTCCAGCAAATCCTTTGCGTTTTCGCTTTGGTGCAGCACTTTGGCAAGCCCATGTGCTTGCTGAGGACCTTTCTTTGCTTTTGGTTGAGGGCGCATGAAAAACGGTCTCTCGGCGCGTGTAAACACATCGATGTTGACCAGTCGGTCAACATCTTGGAATCAGCTCCAGCACTACCAACCGCCAACAGTCAGTTTCGCGATCATTGGAACGTCCATTGCCCTGGTAAGAGGCGATGGAGGTTCTAGCTAACGGCTTTCTTGACCTGGTCGCGAGCTTTATCGGCGGCTTTACCCGCCGCATTTTGAATCTTGCCGAGCTTCTTCTCGACTTTGCCTTGGGTTTCGCGAAGTTTGTCCCCCGTGACCTTTCCTTCCGCTTCCTTCAGGGCGCCTTTGACCTGGTGTTTGAGTCCGTCCTTGCGATCCTTGTCCATGGCAAATCCTCTTGAGTGTGGGCCCGCCTCTTGGCAGGCGTTGATGTATGCATCCGTCACGCGATGGCGTTACGCCGCTTGAACGTTGGCGGTCGGCAAAGCGTTCAGGAACAGGTGTCGCTGCAAGTAATTTGCTACGTGGTGTGTGTCCGTACCCATGACTTCGACGGCATAGGCAAACTGGGCCGGCGTGCAGCCATGAGAAATGGCGAACTCGCGCAACTCGTCGAGCGTATTCCAACCCCGTTGTACGGGTTCAATTTTTCGGCCGTTAACGTATTTGGCCATCTCGGTGCCCCGGAAAAGCGTCATCGTTCAGATGACGGGTG
>JBDTLA010000107.1:0-17709 GCA_039935035.1 Rudaea sp.
TCGGGGACAAATTCAAGCGCGCGCCGCGCCGCTGCCTGCTTTCCCGCTTCGCGAGGATCCGTCATTACTTGCGCTCCAAAGTGAGGATGTAGTCCCATTGCGCCGGACTTACGGGCATGACCGACAAACGGTTGCCGCGACGCACGAGTGCAAAATCTTGCAATGGCTGTGTAGTTTTGAGCTCGACCAGCGGAATTTCACGTTCGAGTTTGCGCTTGAATTTTACGTCAACAACCACCCAGCGTGGGTCTTCGCGGCTGCTACCCGCGTCGAAGTACGGGCTTTTCGGATCAAATTGCGTCGGGTCTGGGTATGCCGCTCGCGCGATCTCCGCGACCCCGACGATCCCAGGTTGGTGACAGTTGGAATGATAGAAAAACGCAGCGTCCCCGACGGCCATGCCATCACGCATAAAGTTGCGCGCTTGGTAGTTGCGCACGCCATTCCAGGGCTCGGATTTTCGTTGCGCAAGGTCGTCGATTGAAAAATCGTCGGGCTCGGACTTCATTAGCCAGAAGTTCATATCTTGTTCGGTCAAAGTTTCGAGGGTGTATGCACAAAAGTGGCCGGCTCAATCAATGATCACCATCACCCGTTTGCCTGAGATTGAACTTAAGGCAAGCGATATGGCTAGATGGGACGCAAATGTGCCAGTCAAGCGGCGATGTCATGGATCTTCAATGTCAGCACAGGAAATAAGTTCACGCTCCGTCGCAATGAAATCCAATGCAACATCCCAAGGACGCGGCGCTAGATCATCGACCTCCTGGAAATGGTAGCCGATACCAACCAGTAAGGGTTGCGCGGGGCGAGAGCCAGACTTCAGGAAGGAGAAGCTGCGATCGTAGTAGCCACCGCCAGTGCCTAGTCGATTGCCTTTGCGGTCAAAGCCGAGCAACGGCACGAGCACAAGTTCCAGTTCATTGGGAGCTAGCCGATCCTGCACTTCAACATCCGGCTCGGGAATGCCAAACCGATTGGTCTTTAGTGACATGCCCGGTTGCCATGCGGCAAAAAGCAAATGCTTGCGGCGATCCAGGATCGGCAAGTGATACGTTTGGTTGCGTGCACGCAGGCGCGCGAAAGCAACATGCAATGGCAACTCTCCAGCAACTGCCCAATAACCGGCTACACGGGAATCGACAAGAAAATCCGGCAATTGCTCAAGATTGGAGACCAGGGCATCGGCGGCAGCAATACGCTGGTTGGCGTCGAGCTTCAGACGCGCGGTTCGCATGCTCTGGCGCAATGCTGCGTAGCTATCCAATTATTTCCCCTGTAGGGCAACTGTGTTGTGGCACTTCTGGTGTGCGTCTCGGCGGTAATCGCCAAGCGCGAGCGCCACGCATGGCGTCATTTGTAGATCGGTTCGGCCGTTCGCGCCAACGCGGAGAACGCACACGTTGAAACTTGTGAAAGGTAAGACGTCCTCCGCGGTACCGGTACGCACCGAACGACCTTGATCCCTAGGATCAGGTGGGAAAGCTCGCCGGTCTTCAGGCTTTCCGCTCGTGGCGGACTTGCGCACGGACTGAGGCACTGCCATCCCGGGGTCGTGTATAGGAACAAGGCAATATGGTTGGATGCGTTGTCGCGCACCGCAGGGGACGCATGTCTATTTTAGCGGGGCTTGGAGCACGCCATCAAGCTTGATGCGCAGGGTGTGCAGATGTTGTGCCAACATATTGGCGTCGGCATCGGTGCGCAATTTGAGTTGCATGAGTTCATGCGCGATATTCAGTGCTGCCATCACCGCAATTCGATCCATTCCATTAGCGCGCGCGGAATTGCGCACTTCGCGCATTTTCCCATCCAGATAGTCGGCCGCCGCGATCAGGCCAGGGCGCTCTTCCACACTACAGCCGATGAGAAATTCGCGATCGAGGATATTGACGGCGACCGGCGCGTCCGAACTCATTGGCCGTTCTCCAGTAAACGCAGGCGCGCGATCATGGCTTCCACGCGCGAGCGCGCCTGCTCGTTCTTGGCAAGCAAGTTCGAGCGCTCGTTGGCAAGTTGTTCCTGGCTGGTGCGCAGGCTGCGGTTTTCCTCGGCTAGGCGTGCGCACAGCACCAGTAACTGATCGATACGACCGCCGATGTCATGCAATGCGTCCAGAGAGAATTCGGTTTCGGCCATGGTGCGACTATAGGCGGGCGCTTGCGGGCGGTCAACGAAGTTTGCGACGGGGTTGAATCGGCGGTCGGCTGCGGGCGAATTCGCGGATGAAAGTGAAGCACGCCGCCGCATCCAGCGGTGGCGACAGCCAATGGCCCTGGATCACGTCGCAGCCTTGCTCGTGCAGGTATTCGAGCTGCTCCAGCGTTTCCACGCCTTCGGCGACAACATCCAGGCCGAGCGAATGAGCCATGCTGATGATCGTCTTGGTGATGGCCTCGTCGTCAGGATCGGTGGTGATATCGCCCACGAAGCTGCGATCTATTTTCAACGTATCGATGGGCAGGCGTTTCAGGTAACTCAATGAGGAATACCCGGTGCCGAAGTCGTCGATGGCGATTGCTACGCCAAGCGAGTGCAGCCGGTCCAGCGTATGAATGGCCAGTTCGGGGTTGGCCATCAACACGCTTTCGGTCAATTCCAGTTCCAGCGATTCGGGCGCCAGATTCAATTCGGCGAGAATCTCGCACAACCGCTGGGTAAGCTCATTGCGCAACAGTTGCAGTGCCGACAAGTTGACCGACATGGTGATATTGGTCAAACCACGATTCAGCCACTCGCGCAACTGGGTACAGGCACGATACAGCACGAATTCGCCGATCCGCTCGATCAAGCCGGCTTCTTCGGCCAACGGGATGAACACTGCCGGGCCAACCTCACCGAACTCGGCGCTGTTCCAGCGCAGCAGCGCCTCAACGCCCGTGATGTAGCCGCCGTCGAGATCGAGCATGGGTTGATAGACCAGGCGAAACTCGTCGTGCTCGATGGCCAGGCGCAACGCACCAAGCATGCCGGCGCGCTGGCGTGCGTTGACATCCATCGCCAAGGTGTAAACCTGATACATGTTGCGGCCAGCTTCCTTGGCCTGATACATCGCCGTATCGGCGCACTTGAGAAGATCCGTAGGTACCTGGGCGTGGTCTGGATACAGGCTGATGCCGATCGAGGGCGAAATCATGATCTGCTGACCGCTGTCGAGGACCAGCGGCGTTGAAAAAACTTCAAGCAATTGTCTTGCAACCAGCAGCGGTTCATCGGCGTTCTTCACATCTTCTAGCACGACCGTAAATTCGTCGCCGCCGAGGCGCGCGACGGTGGCCGCTTCGCTGACGCTGGCGCGCAGGCGTTCGCCAACCGTTTTAAGCACGCGGTCGCCAATGGCGTGACCCATCGAATCGTTGACGTGCTTGAATCGATCCAGATCGAGAAACAGTAGTGCGACCTTGCGCGAAGTACGGCGTGCGCGGATTACCGCGTGCGCGAGGCGCTCGCCGAGCAGCGTTCGGTTCGGTAATCCGGTCAAGGTATCGTAGTTGGCAAGGTAGCGAAGCTCCTGCTCGGTACGTTTGCGCTGGGTGATGTCGTTGATGACCCCGACGTAATGGGTGCGCTCGCCCGCTGCGTCACGCACTTCGCTGATTTCGATCCAGCTCAGAAATTCCTCGCCGTCGTTGCGCCGCTGCCATAGTTCGCCATGCCAATGACCACTGGCGAGGAAGGCATCGCGCATTGCCCGATAATGCTCGCGTTCGTGTCGCACGGAATCCAGCAGCGAAGCCGACTGCCCGACGATCTCAACTTCCGCGTAGCCAAACATCCGGGTGAATGACCGATTCACCGAAACGAAACTAAAATCCAGGTTGGTCACGGCAACCGCTTCGCTCATGCTGTCGATGACTTCCGTGGCGATGCGTCGGTCGCGATCGGCACTGCGTGCGGCAGTGATGTTGCGGGCGGTTCCACACACGCGCAATGCCTTGCCGTTTTCGTCGAGTTCCACGACCTTGCCGCGCGACAATACCCAGATCCAATCGCCATCCAGGGTGCGGATGCGATGCTCGGATTCGAAAAAACGTTTGCGCCCCTCTACGTGGTCGAACAAGCGTCGCTCGACGTCGGCCAGGTCATCCGGATGGACGGCGTGGCGTTTCCACTCTTCGGCTGACAACGCGTCCTCATGGCGACCACCGACCAGTTGATCTGCGCCGACACGATAGATGATGCCATCGCGCATATCCCAGTCCCAGAACTCATCACCCGACCCCCACAGGGCCAAGCGCAGGCGATCCTCGCGATTACGCAGTTCGTGATGGTAGTGCAGTTCGCGCCGGCGCCGCCGCCGATAGGTCAGCCCAAGCAAACCGGCTGCTACGGCGATGACAACCAAGTACAGCAATTTCATTCCCGGCGACGCCCACCATGGCGGAGCAATGCGCACCGCAACACTGGTTCCTTCGGTGTTCCAAACGTGATCGGCATTGCTGCCGCGCACTTGAAAATCATATGTGCCGGCCGGCAGGTTGGTATAGGTCGCCGAATGTTGATTGAAGGCGCTGATCCAGTCTGGATCGAAGCCACGCAAACGATAGGAGAAGCGATTGCGTTGCGGGTCTGCGTAGTCGAGCGCGGCAAACTCGAAGCGCAGGATACGTTGCGATTGGTTCATCGAAATCCCGCTGGCCGGCACGGAGTCCAGATTGGTGTTGCCAACGTCAGCGCCGGTGACCACGATCGGGGGCGTATAGATGTCGTGTCGAATCGCATCAGGATTGAAAATATTCAGTCCATGCTGACCCCCAAACACCAATTCACCGTTGGCGAGTCGATAGCTGGCCCCGGCATTGAATTCGCGGCCCTGTAGTCCATCTCTGATCGTGAAGCTCAAGAACGCTGCCAGCGAACGATTGTAAACACTGATCCCCTGATTGCTGCTCACCCAAATGTTGTGCTCCGCGTCCTCTTGGATACCAAGGACGGTGGCTCCGGGAAGACCGGTTTTTGTGGAGTAGTGGATGAAGCGAGGATTTGCTGTGTCGGGATTGTCGACACGATCCAAGCCGCTCTGGGTTCCCACCCATAGCACCCCATCGCCACTTTGGAACAGGATGCGTACCAGATTGTCACCCAGCGATTGGTGATCTGCGGGCTGGTGGCGAAAGCTGCGGACGGCGTTTCGTTCCGGCTCGTAGACACTCAATCCGTTCAGCGTGCCGATCCAGATTCGATTTGTACGATCCTCATACAGCGCCAATACCGCATTGTTCGCCAGGCTCTTGTCGTCGTCGAGTTGATGCCGGAATATCTGCCAGCGCTCCGGAGTCGTGCCGATTTGTGGCCACCAGCGCGCCAGACCCGAATCATATGTGCCAAACCAAACGCTGCCGTCGCGTGCGGCGAGCACCGTGCGAACTTGCGAGCTGGGCAATCCGTTGTCGCCGTTGCTGGCAACCGGGACCGGCGTGGCCTTGCGCGATTTGGGATCGAACAGGAACGCGCCATGATTGGTTGCCACCCACAGGCGCTGGCCGCCAGCGTCTGCGAGCGAGGTGACTTGCCATTGGGCAGTGGCGTCGAATGAAGTGGATTTCAGCTTGAATATGTCATCGAAATATTCAAACCGGTCCTGATCCAGGTCGTAGCTCTTGACTCCATCACCTTCGGTACCAAGCCACAACTTGCCGTCGCCATCCTGAACGATTGCGCGAATGCTGTTGGTTTTTTGCGCTCGGCCTGGAGTTGTATCCAGGATGTAGCGAAATTGTGCGCCATTGGGGTCCACCGTAGCGATGCCGGTGATATCGCCGCCGACCCAAAGCAGGCCCGAACGATCAAGCAACAGATGCGTGACATTGTCGTCCGGCAAAGATCCGGGAATGGCGGGGTCTTGGCGCAGTGAATGAACGCTGCCGTTGGCAGGATCGTAAATCGTGATACCTGCGCCCGGTACGGATAACCACAAGCGGCCGCGCCGATCCTGTGCCATCGCGTTTACGTGGCGTTCGCCTACGCGGCCATCGGATTCCGGCCAGACCCGCTGCGCGGTTTGTCCCTGCTTGTCGATGCGATACAGGCCATCGGCCGCACCCGCATAAACATTGCCGGAACTGTCGATCAATACGCAAAATGCGCGTGGCAATTCCTGCGCCGCAACATGCTTTGCGATGTCGCTCTGCGCGTCGATCCGAAACAATCCGCTACTCGTTGCACTCCACACGGTGCCATCGGTAGAAAGTGTGAGCGCCAAGACGTTGTGATGGCCTGCGCCAGTGAATTTGAATATGAGCCGACGCTTGCCGGTATCGACATCCATCAGTTCGATACCCGCCGCGTCACCGATCCACAGACCACGCTTCGGATCGTAGGCCAGCGCACCGATTGCATCGCGCGGCAGGCTGTCGGTCGTGCCGATGCGCGATTGCGTGACCACGCGGGCGCTAGTTGGATCCAGCGCAGCTAAACCATGAGTCAAGCTGCCCACCCAGAGACGCTCGTGGCTGTCTTGTGCCAGCGCAGTAACAAAGCTTGCTGGAAGCGAGTTTGGATCATCCGGATCATGGCGCAATGGCAGGTAGCGGTAACCATCGAAACGCTGCAAGCCGCTTTGCGTGGCGATCCACACATAACCGACTTGATCTTGAAACAGCGCCGTCACGCTCGCAGAGGCAAGCGTATTCTGACTGTCGACCGGTTTGAAATAATAGTTTCTCTGGCTAGCTGCAACACTTGAGCAGGCCGCCAGGAATAATGGCAGCAGCCACCGGGTGCCTGGCCGGTGAACCGTAGCATCTCGCCTGTGGCAGTTGCGGGAGGTTTCAATCTGTCTGCGCACATCGACTCCGTGATACTCGCTGCGCAATACAAGCGCCTGCGCCCGGGTTGTACGTATGTCGAACCATTGCTTCGCCGTGGCAGGCTGTTGAAAAAAGAATTTCAACAACCGGTCGGGAAACAATAGCGTCATCATGCGGCTCGGAACCCAGCAGGCCATAAGCGATAATAGGGTCGTACCGGCTCGGCGGCAACAGAGCCTGTTAGAATTGCCAGTATCCGATTGATTCGTGAAGCGAATGAATTCCACACCGCAGATCACTTACGCGCAACTGGATGAAGCCATCGCCAGCTTGCGCCTGGGCGTCGGGCCAAGCGACCTGCACGGATCGCTGACGGGCTATCTGTGTGCTGGCGCCCGGGCGGACGCGCAAGACTGGCTGGCGGCGCTGGCACTGGAAGCCCAAGCAGGTACGCACCTTTCCAACGCGACGTTGCGCAGTTTGCGCGAACAATGCGCAGCATGGCTTGGCGACCCGCAATTGCGCTTCGAGCCACTGCTGCCGACGTCGGACAATCCGGTCGCCGTTCGTGCCGAAGCCTTGGTGGAATGGTGCCGCGGATTCCTCGGCGGTCTGGGCCTGGCGGGAATTTTGCCGCATGACGGTTTGTCCGACGATGCACAGGAAATCCTGCGCGACTTTGCCGCAATCGCCGCTTCGCGCTTTGAGTATGCCGATAATGAAGAAGATGAAAACGCGCTGACCGAGGTGATCGAATTCATCCGCGTTGGCGTCATGCTGCTGCATACGGAATTATCGATCCTGGAAGACGGCAAACCGACGTTGCATTGATTCGGAGGGCAGAATGCGGCATTACAAGAACATGCATGCGTGCTCACCGGACGGGCGTTGCCTTGATTCCACAATCCCCAACCCCGAATCCCCAATCCCGGCCCTCCAATGATCGAACAAAAAGAATTCGCACGTCGCCGCAAGCAACTGATGCGCATCGTTGGTGACGACGCCATCTGCATCGTCCCCGCAGCGCCAGAGCACATCCGCAACAACGACAACCACTATCCGTATCGGCAAGACAGCGATTTTCATTACCTGACCGGGTTTCCCGAACCCGAAGCGGTGCTGGCGCTGATTCCCGGCCGCGAACACGGCGAGGCGATTCTTTTTTGCCGCGAGCGCAATCCGGAGCGCGAAGCCTGGGATGGTCCACGCGCCGGCCAGGAAGGTGCGATCAATGATTACGGCATGGACGACGCGTTTCCGATCGCCGATATCGACGACATCCTGCCGGGCATGATTGAAGGGCGTTCGCGGGTGTATTACCACTTCGGCCGAGACGCCGAATTCGATACGCAACTGATCGGCTGGGTCAATCAAGTGCGCGCACAGGTGCGTCGTGGCGCGCGTGCGCCGCACGAGTTCGTGGCCTTGGGGCATATCCTGCATGATCTGCGCCTGTTCAAGTCGCGCAACGAACTGCGTGCCATGCGCAAGGCCGCAAAGATCGCCGCCGAAGCGCATATCCGGGCGATGCGAATGACGCGCCCGGGAATGAACGAGCACGAAGTCGAAGGCGAACTTTTGCACCACTTCCGCAAACATGGAGCCGTGGTGTCGTACGAGCCGATCGTCGGCGGGGGCGCCAATGGCTGTGTGCTGCATTACCGCGCAAACAACTCGGTACTCAACGCTGGCGACCTGTTGCTGATCGACGCCGGTGCCGAATTCCAGTGCTACGCATCGGACATCACGCGAACGTTTCCGGTCAATGGTCGGTTCTCGCCAGCACAACGCGCGCTGTACGACATTGTCCTGGACGCGCAGCGTGCCGGCATCGACCAGGTCAGGCCGGGCCGGGCTTTTGGCGCCTATCACGACGCTGCCGTGCGCGTGATTACCGCCGGTCTGATCAAGCTCGGTCTGCTCAAGGGCAGCCTCGACAAGAACCTTCGCGAACATTCGTATCGGAAGTTTTACATGCACAAGACGGGGCATTGGCTGGGTCTGGATGTGCACGATGTGGGCGATTACCGCGTCGATGGCGAGGATCGCGAACTGGAACCGGGCATGGTGGTCACGGTCGAGCCGGGCATCTATATCGCGCCGGATGCGAAAGGCGTTGCTGCCAAGTGGCGCGGCATCGGCATTCGCATCGAGGACGATGTTGTCGTCACCAGCGCAGAGCCCGAAGTCATCACCTCGACGGTGCCGAGCGATCCGGATGAGATCGAAGCGCTGATGGCCGCGGCTAAATCCCAGCGCTGAATCCCATCGCGATGAAAGCTACATTGCCCAATTCCGGAAGCCGCATCCGGAACTGCGCCAAGCTCATGAGCGGTTGCATCGTGCTGTTTTTGCTGGTTCCATTTGCGCGCGCGGCTACCGTTGCGGTGCACTTCGGCCTGTTCGGCTCCGTGCATACGGCGGTGCCGGCCGGCGAAGTCAAACGCACGGCCGTGCTGATATCCGATCGCGACGGTTGGAGTGCGCGTTCCGAGTCTCTGGCCATGGCGCTTGCCGACCAGGGCACTCTGGTTTTCGGTATTGATTTGCCGGCGTATCTGGCGCAACTGGAATCGATCAAGGGCAAGTGCTCATTTCCCGCCGGACATGTCGAGGAAATGAGCGACTGGATGCAGCGCCAGCAGAAACTGAAGAAGTTTATTTATCCACTTCTGATTGGCGATGGCGCAGGTGCCACATTCGCCTACGCGGTTGATGCGCAGGCACCGCAAGGCACGTTTGCCGGCCTGATAACCCTGGGGTTCGATTCTTCCCTGCGCCTGCCCAAGCCCTTATGCGCCGGCGACGCCGGAAAGATGACAGCGACAGCCGGCAAAGACACGTTTCGCATCGTTCCGGTCAGTCGCTTGCCGAACGCATGGCTACCGCAGCCATTTGCGCCCGGCGCGCGATTCAACACGGCATCCGGGATGTTGCCCGCAGCGGTCAAGGCCGTCTTCGCTACGCCGCGTGGAAATGCGACACAAGCCGGCGCCGCCTTGAATGCGGCAATCAACTGGCTGACCGCACCGAACGAAGTCGCAACACCGTTACCGCAAAGCGTTGCCGATTTACCTCTGGTCGAGGTACCGGCGCAGGGCGCATTTGCCAACCGTGTCGCGATCATCCTCACCGGTGATGGTGGCTGGGCTGGGCTGGATGTGGCCGTCGCCGATCAGCTTTCCCGGCGCGGAATCGAAGTGGTTGGCCTGAATACGCTTAAATATTTCTGGGAATCGCGTCAGCCTGAGGAAGCGGCCGACGCGCTCACGCGCATTGTCGGACACTATGGCGCAAAGTATTCGACGGCCGATTTTGTCGTCGTCGGCTATTCGTTCGGTGCAGGCCTTGCGCCGGTATTGATCAACCGAATGCCACCGGCCGCGCAGAAACGCATTGCTGCGCAGGTATTGATATCACCCGATGCCGAAGCTGTATTCGAGATTCACGTTGGCGACTGGTTCGGCGGCACCGCACACAACGGCGCCATTGCGTTGGCACCGGAGATCGCCAAAACAACGATTCCCGTGATCTGCGTGCATGGTGCCGACGAAGACGACAGCTTTTGCCACACGCTCATCGGCAAACCCAACGTCAGTGAACTCGTACTGCCGGGCGGACACCATTACAACGGCGATTACGCCAAACTCGGTGGCGGGATTGCCGCAGCGTTGCCGGCGCGCAAACCCGCAAGCGCGCAGTGAATCGCTATCCGATCAGCAGCCGCCGATAACCGCCGGACACCAAGGCGGCGATGTCGATGAGCAATCCGGGAACCCACAAGCCGCGCGGATAGGCCAGGTACGAGCCCACCCATTCCGGCTTGAACTTGTCCTTGTACATGCGCACGCCCTGATAGTTGTAGAAGCGGTTGCCGTACTGGAATGCCAGCGCGGCCAGGCGCTCGTTGACGCGCGCGTAAGGGTTGTCACCGACGCGCGATAGCGGGGCCATTCCGAGGCTGAAAATCTCGTAGCCTTGTTCCTGCGCCCACAACATGACCTTGGCAAACAGGAAATCCATCGTGCTGCGTGGCGCGTCGGCGCGATGACGCATCAGGTCCACGCTGGCGTGGCCGCCTGGGCCGTAGGGGGGCAACACGTTGGCGAAGGCAATCAACTCGTCGTCGCGATAAACCAGTGCGAGCGGGCCCCAATTGAAATACTCGATATCGAAACGCCCGAGCGAAAACCCTTTCTCGGTGCCGCTCTTGTCTGCCAGCCACGCGTCCGACACGCTTTCCAGATTGCTGAGCAACGCCGTGTCGAATGGCGGATGGATAAGGCGGAATTCGAGCTTTTCTTTTTGTGCACGATTGCAGGCCTGACGCAAATCTTCCCAGCGTTTGCCAGCGAGCGAGAACTCATCGAGTTTCACCACGGCAAGTTCGCCGAGCTTGAACAGGTCGAAGCCGTGATCGTGATAGCGCGAAAGCTCCGGCTCCAGCACTTCGTAAAATATCGGGACACGGTCCTGCGCATCGGCAAAACGACGGAAGTCCAGGATGGCGCGATCAATCCCCGCATCGCTACCGCAAGGAGAACCCAGGGCGACCAATCGATCCCGGATGCTGCCGTAGGCGATCACGGCCTGATGATCGGCAGCCCAGAACAGGTGTTTGTCGGCGGCGAACGTCAGGTGCGCAAATTCGCCGCCACCGTGGGCGGCGTAGGCGGCGCGCGCGCGCTCCAGCTCGGCGTGGTCAGGCAACAGCAGTTTCGGCCGTTGGACCGCGAATGCCTGCCAGATCAGGTACAACGCCAGGCCCAACGATGCTGCTGCCAATCCGCGGCCAATGCGCGACGTGTGCTCGCCAAAACCGACGTAGAACAGATCGAACGAATCGCTGCCGAGTATTTGCGCCGTGCCGATCGCGAAAAATATAGCAACACACGCGACCAGTCCCGCGTACCAACCCAGCGTAGTCGCTGAGGTCAGCGTCATCGCACGTCGGGTGAACGCGTTCTTGCGCGTGCGTAGCAGCAAGGCCACGGCAAGCAGGAACAGGGCTTCACCAAAATGCAGTCCTTTGGTGACAGCGAGGCCAGCGCTGATGATCAATAGCCATTGCGCAAGCCGGTATGCAAGACGCAGGCGCCCGTCGATGCCGCGCGCCAGCCCAAGCAGCAGAACACCGGACAGGATGCTGAACCAGTTCGACCCCTCCACGGCCAGAATCGGCAAATGCGCGCGCACTACCGCAATGTGTTCGCTGACTGACGGAATTGCAGCCGACGCCAGCTGCATGGCACCGGCACCGAACGTGAGAATGGCCAGAATGCGCGTGCCCAGATCGGCCAATAGCGTTGCGGGCAGGCCGAGGGCGCCGAACAGCGGATGTCCGGCCAGGCGCGCACGCAGTCGTACCAGCAGCGGCATTCGTGCATTTAGCATTTCCGAGCCGAGAGAAATCGCACCGAGCAGCGGCAGCAGGTAATAGACCACGCGAAACAGCAACAAACCGGCGACGATCGACGCCTTGTCGTAACCGGCGTGGCCGAGCACGAGCAGGATCAAGCCATCGAAAACGCCAAGCCCACCCGGAATCTGGCTGACCAGGCCAAGTACGCTGGCACCGGTGAAAGCGCCGAGCAACAAACCCGGTTTAATATGTTCGCCGGCAAGGTAGATACAGGCGTACAGCGTGGCCGCCGCCAGTATCCAGTCGAGCAGGGATACAGCCGTCAACTGGAGTTTCAGTCGCAACGGGGGCAGTCCGAGATCGCGCGGTAGCCAGCGCATCAATGCACGCCGCGTGGTGAGGAAAAAATACAGTGGCAGATAAAGTGCGGCGGCTCCCAGCACGCCAGCAGCCAGCCACTGTTGCACGCCGGTGTTGGCTAGGGGCAACGAGCTGGTGGCGAGCGTAATGATGACCAATAGCGACAAACCGGACATCAGCGACAAGGCCTGCATGCCGATCAAGGCGGCGGCACGCGGTAGCGGCACGCGCAGCGACGTCAACCCCATCAAGCGTACGCTGGCTCCCATCGCGCCGGAAAGATTGATCGTGTTGGCCAGACTGTTTGCGACGAAGGCCAGGCGCAGGCAATCGCGCGCATGCAAACCGAGCTTGAGCCAGCGCGCGATGAAAAAATCGACCAGGCCGGTGAATGTCACACTGAACAAGGCCAGCGCCACCACGCCCAAGGCCGGCAAGGTTGGTACATCGAGCAATGTGCGCTGGATGTCGGGCATCGGCAAATCACCGAGCTCGCGCCACAACAACCAGCCGGTCAGGCATAGAAACGTCAGCGGTAATATCCAGCGCAACCGCTGCAGCGGGCTGGTGGCATGCGCTGCCTGACCGGAAGGCGAATCGGTCATGGCGAGTTGGAGCTCGGGACCGACGTCGCCGCGGGAGATCCGGCGTCACGCAATTGCATCAACGCGCGCCGGTACTGTGGCATCCAGTTTTTGGGCACGCCATATCCGTGACCGACATGTGGCAATTCGACCACAGACGCATTTTTCACTTTGTGTACAAATTCAATTGTTGCCGGCGGATTGCAGACCTTGTCGATATCGCCTTGCAGTACGATCCATGGCGCAGGGACTTCGGGTACGGTATCGAAGACGATGCCGGGGTTCTTCCCGCCCGGCTTGTGCGCGCTCAACCCGGCACCGCGGCAAAACGGTTTGTGCACGAGCAGATCCGGACAGAAGCCCAGCGAAAGCGCTGCGGAAAAACGCCGATCGCCGGCCTGGGCCAGCGCCGCATAATCGATCGTGGCACCGGAGGAGTAGCCGATCAACACGGGGCGCCAGTCGGCAGGCAGCTTCAACGACGACTTGACCTTGTCGCCGAGATTCGCCAGCGCGCCGGCCATGTCGATGCAGGCAGCGTTGCTCGCCGACATCGTCTTGAGCAGCGCCGGCGTGTCGAAACCGGCAACCCAGTAACCCAGGCTTGCCGCCGTGGAAGCCATTTCGCGCACGCCAAGATTCCAGCCACCGTCGCCCGAGGCGAACAGGGCGATTGCGCGTGGGCGATCTTTCGGCGCGTAGACGGCTACCGCTCCGAAACCGGCGACATCAATGTAGTGTGCTGAAGGATCGGGTTTTGCGATTTTTGCGGCGACATGTCGTTTCGGCGCCTTGGTTTCGTGTTGTGGTTGCTGCGGCTGCGCGCTGGCGCTTGTCGGTGCGTTTGGCGATTTGGCCGGCGTTGCCGGAGACAACGTAGGCGCTGCAATCGCTGCAGCGCCAAGCGATAAACCCAACAGGATAAAAATGGCCGAAGGCCGCAATGCAAACGCAGGATAAGTGGGCAAGGCAATCTGCCGGCAAGCCGGCTCCTCGGTAGTCTCGGGGTAACCCGCCGCGGTTGCGGCAGGGGGCAATTATCGCACGTGCAACGTCCTGCGGATCGATCCGCAAGGCCACTTCGATGCGGCCGACTCAATGATTCGGATTATCTTCATGGGCAGGCAATTTCGCCTGCGCGTCAGCATGCAGCTCGAACCACATGGCGTTGAGGATCGCGAAAGCGCAAGCCAGGCCGAGTCCGAGTATCCAATTGAAATACCACATGGGGGGAAACCTCCGGTTTTCGAGATTGGAAATTCGGGATTGGTGATTCGACAAAAGAACAAACGCATTTGCTGCCTAGAATCCCCGATCCCAGCGCTAATACATTCCGTGCGATCGGCGCACGTGCTCCAGGTTCACGCGCCCGCGCAGCACGCGAAATACCCAGGCGGTGTAGGCCAGCACGATGGGCAACAGCACAGCCACACAAAACAGCATCAGGCCGAGCGTGGTTTTGCTTGATGAGGCATCCCAAATCGTCAGGCTGCTGTTCGGGTCCAGGCTCGACGGCATGAGAAACGGAAACAGGGCAAAGCCGGCGGAAGCAATTGTGGCGGCGACCGTCAGTGCAGTGCACGCGAATACGAGTCGGTGACGTGGGCCGGCGGCAAACGCGATCGTGCCGAGCGCTGCCAGGCACGCGAGAGTCGGGGCCAGCCAGAACGCCGGATGCGTAACGAATCCTGCGAACCAACTGCCTTGTACAACCACGTGTTTGAGCAACGGGTTGGATACGCCTGCGGCGTCGACGGGCGAGACGATGATGTAGCCGGGAATCGCGACGGCCAGCCAAATGCCGGCGAGCCCATACAGCACAATAAATGCGACTGCACCGCGGCGCGCGTAGCGGCCCGCGCGCACGGCAAGTTGCAAGTCAATTTTCATCGCGGTGTAGGCCGCACCGTGCATTGCCAGCATGACCACGCTGATTACGCCGCACAACAATGCGAACGGATGCAGCAAGTCGAGAAAGCCACCGTTGTAAATCATGCGCATGTCGTCATCGAAGCGGAATGGCGCGCCGAGAAACAGATTGCCGAATGCAACCCCGAAGATCAGCGGCGCGACGATCCCGGTCGCCGTTGATACCCAGTCCCAGGCATTTCGCCAGTGCGGATTGGACGATTTGTTGCGGTAGCTGAAACTGACCGGGCGCAGAATGAATGCCGCCAACAACACGAACATCGCGGTGTAGAAGCCGGAAAACGCGATCGCGTATAGCAACGGCCACGCGGCGAACGTCGCGCCACCAGCGAGAATGAACCAGACCTGGTTGCCTTCCCATACCGGCTCGACCGTTTCCAGCACGGCACGGCGCTCGGTGTCGTCGCGACCGAGCAAACGCACCAGGGCCGCGACGCCGAAGTCGAACCCGTCCATCACGGCGAAACCGATCAGGAGCACGCCAAGGATCAGCCACCAGACCAGCCGAAGCATTTCGTAATCAAACATGGCGTACTCCACGGGACGCGTGCGCAAACGTGTACGTCGGCTGGCGATTAGGCCGCGGCATTCAATCGGCCGCCGCGGGCGCGCCCGACTCGACCGCATGTCTGTGGGCAGTTTGTGGCCACATGCCCAAACCATCCGGGCCACTGCGCGCATAGCGCAACATCAGTACCACATCGATGATTGCAAGCACGGTATAAAAAACCACAAATCCAATAATGCTGAAAAGCACCTGCCCGGAGGATACCGAAGAGACACCAAGGGAAGTCGGTAGCACGCCTTCGATCGCCCATGGTTGACGCCCATATTCGGCGACGATCCAACCCAGTTCGATCGCCAACCACGGCAACGGCAGGCTCCACAACGCCATTTTCAAATACCAGCGATGCTGGTCGAGCCGACGTTTGGATGCCAACCAGAAAGAAAACGCGAACAAGGCAATGAAGTAGAAACCGCAACCCACCATGATCCGGAACGACCAGAACAATACCGGCACATTTGGAATGGTGCTGGCCGCAGCCTTGTCGATGTCCGCAGCCGAGGCCTGCGCCGGATCGTCGATAAAGCGCTTGAGCAGCAGCGCATAGCCAAGATCGTCCTTGTGCGCCAGGAATTCGGTGCGCGCCGCCGCATCGTTGGCATTGCTGCGCAACTTGCGCATCGCCGCGTACGCCTTGATGCCGCTGGCGATGCGGATTTGCGTGCGTGCGACGAGTTCGTTGATACCGGGCATCACTGTATCCAGTGAGCGCGTGCCGATGAGGCCCATTACCCACGGAATGCGGATTGCATAGTGCGTGGTGCGATCATGCACGTCGGGCAAACCGAACAGCGTGAACGAGGCCGGTGCCGGCTCGGTTTCCCACATCGATTCAATCGAAGCGATCTTCATTTTCTGATGATCGGTCAAGTCGTAACCGGATTGGTCACCGAGTACGACCACGCTCAAAGCGGCGGCCAAGCCAAAACTCGCTGCAACCGTCATCGAACGCTTGGCGAATTCCGCGTTGCGCCCTTGCAGCAGGTACCAGGCGCTGATCGAGAGCACGAACATCGCGCCGAGCACGTAGCCTGCGCTGACCGTGTGCACGAACTTCGCCTGTGCGACCGGATTGAACAGCACCGCGGAAAACGAGGTCACCTCCATGCGCATCGTGGTCAGGTCGAACTGTGCACCGACCGGATTCTGCATCCACGCATTGGCGATCAAAATCCACAATGCGGACAAATTCGTGCCCAGCGCCAATATCCAGGTCACGGCCAGGTGTTGCACCCGGCTCAGCCGTTCCCAGCCGAAGAAGAACAAGCCAATGAACGTGGCTTCGAGGAAAAACGCCATCAAGCCTTCAATCGCCAGCGGCGTGCCGAAGACATCGCCCACGTAATGCGAGAAATATGCCCAGTTGGTACCGAACTGAAATTCCATGGTGATGCCGGTGGCCACACCCATGGCGAAGTTGATGCCGAACAACACGCCCCAGTATTGGGTCATGCGCTTCCAGATTTCCCGCCCCGTCATCACGTAGACCGCTTCCATGATTGCGAGCAGCCAACACAATCCGAGCGTCAGCGGCACAAACAGGAAGTGGTAAAGCGCGGTCAGCGCGAACTGTAGGCGCGAAAGCGTGACGACATCCGGATCGATCATCGCGCCGCGCCGGAGCGGGCGGCGGCCGCCGAGTCGAGCAGATGATGTTGCACGGCACCCGGCGAAATATCCGCACGTGGCTGCGGGGCGATGAAGGCAAAGTAGAGCAGCGTCAGCGCGGCGAGCTTGGCGACCACGAGCACGCACAGCTCCAGCTTGTAGCGCCGGCCGGCGCGACTGCCGAACCAGGGAAATTTTCGTGCGGCTGTATTCGACGCAGGCATGGTGCGCAAAATGATACGCCGACTCGACAATTCCGGCTATCGCGGTAAATGTTCGTTTCGCTGCCTGTGCCGCATTTGAATCAGCACAACGGATTCATCCGGAGTCCAGAGGCGAATATGAGCAAGCCAGTATCAATGACGATCGCGTCCGCAGTCCTGGCCGCGTGCGTTGCCTTCGCCGCGCCCGCACAGGCCGACTCGCCGATTCTGAGCTTGTACTATTCAGCTGACACGGGTGCCAATATCGTCGGCGCCGGCCAGTACGCGGCGCGCCAGGATTACGTCAGCGACAATCTGGCCGGCAGCCGCGCGCGTGTCCAGATTCCGG